>NZ_CAMHZN010000004.1:0-212557 GCF_946190335.1 Streptococcus mitis | reverse complement strand
TTACCTTCTGTTGTTGGATCAACTTTGCCGTTCAATACGTCTTTTCCGTCGCGTCCATCACGGCCGTCACGTCCTGCAGGTCCTTGTGCTCCATCACGTCCGTCGCGTCCCGCTGGTCCTGGTACACCTTCACGACCGTCACGTCCTGCAGGTCCTTGCGCTCCATCACGTCCTTGAAGACCTTGAGCACCCTGTTCACCCTTAGGTCCTTGTAGCCCTTGTGGTCCTTGTGGTCCTGCAACTCCGGCTTCACCTTTTAGACCTTGAGGCCCACGAATGTTACCAATCTTATCCCAAGTTCCGTTTTCTTTCTTATAAACATCACCTGTAGTTGCATCGATATAAGTGTCACCATCTTTACCATCATTTGATGTTGGTGGTTTAGGTCCACTTAATAGTTCAGCACCATTACGTCCGGCTGCACCTGCTGCACCATTGGCACCGTCTGTACCATTATAAATTGGTTGTTTAGCAATTAATTCATCTATACCTTCATCGTATCGACCATTACCATTGTTATCAAAGTACGCTGTAATAAGAGTACCTTCTCTTGGTTTTTCTGCTGGTGCTGTAGATGGGGCGTCTGCTAAAGCTCTTCTTACTCTTCCGCTTCTTTGATTGTTTAATCTTGCTGCTGCTTCAGCTAAGGCATTTAAGTCGATGGTTGGTGTACGTCCATCTTTACCATCTTTAATGTTAACTGTTACAGGTTCTTCACCAGGAATAGTAAATGTAATATCAGTACTACGGCCGTCTGCTCCACGAGCAGTTGTGATTTTTGGAGTTTTTCCGTCACGTCCCGCTGCTCCTGTTTCACCACGGTCTCCACGTTCGCCTTTTTCACCTTGCGCTCCGGTTAGACCACGTTCGCCTTGGTCCCCTTTTTCACCTTTAGCACCATCTGCAATTACAACTTCTTTTAGTTTTATATCTCCTGCATCAAATTCGTTGTTATCATTTTGGTCATAATAGAAGATAACTGTTGTTGTTTTATCTGCGTCATTTCGTTGAGTCGCAACTAATGGACTTGCGCCATCGAAACCATCTCTTACAACAGTACTTGTAACATTACCTCTACCGTCGTTAATAGTGATAGTATGAGTGCCGTCATTTTTATTATCTTTAACGGTTACGGTTGGAGTTACACCGTCACGACCTGCCTGACCTTGTGCCCCAGTTAGACCACGTTCGCCTCGGTCTCCTTTTTCACCTTGTGCTCCAGTCAGACCGCGTTCACCTTGGTCTCCTTTTTCACCTTTGGCACCTTGTGCTCCGGTTAGACCGCGTTCGCCTCGGTCTCCTTTTTCACCTTTGGCACCTTGTGCTCCGGTTAGACCGCGTTCACCTTGATCCCCTTTTTCACCTTTGGCACCTTGTGCTCCAGTCAGACCGCGTTCACCTTGGTCTCCTTTTTCACCTTTAGCACCTTGTGCTCCGGTTAGACCGCGTTCGCCTCGGTCTCCTTTTTCACCTTTGGCACCTTGTGCTCCAGTTAAACCGCGTTCGCCTCGGTCTCCTTTTTCACCTTTGGCACCTTGGGCTCCAGTGAGACCGCGTTCGCCTCGGTCTCCTTTTTCACCTTTAGCTCCAGTTAGACCGCGTTCGCCTTGGTCCCCTTTTTCACCTTTAGCTCCTTGAGCTCCAGTTAGACCGCGTTCGCCTCGGTCCCCTTTTTCACCCTTGGCTCCATCTTTAATAGCAATTTTTTGAACAAGTTCGTCTACGCCTTCAGTATAAACACCATTTCCATCGTTATCAAGATAGAAAGTGAGGTTATTTGTATCACCAACTTTATTTTGATCAACACGTGGTTTTACTGTATCGATTAACTCTTTAGCCACACCAATTTGCATAATACGTGGCTTAGCTTCTTTAGTAACAGAATTACTAATTGGCAATCCTAGGATTGTTTCATTACCAAATCGATGGACTTTATAGGTAATTTGACGTTGTCCTTTTTCACCTTCTCGAACTAATCTAGTTTGACCTTCTGGTAATTTACTAGTTGGAAGGTAGACTGTTTGGAAGTCAATGTCTTCTGAAACAGTCTTATTATTAGTACCACCATAAGGGTTTGCATCCAAGTATAGTGGGTTTGCTCTATGATAATAGTTGGAGTTACTGTATGGGTCATTGCTAGTAGCGGCACCACCACCACCTTGGTCCACGTTAAAAGTAACAGGTTTCAAACGAACAGACAAATCACCATTTGGATTATTGATTGGCAAACTAAATCTGATTGTTTGTTCCATATTTGTTGAAGTAGCAGAGGTCATACTGTATCCTGAGTGAGATACGAAGTTGGCACCCTGGCTAATAGGTTTTGATTGCTCTCTTAATCTTGGAGTTGTGATAGTTGCATTTGAAGGATTTCCAAATCCATCCCCTTTATCCAAGATAAAGTTATTATTAACAAATTCACCTGGACCAGAGTATTTAATTGTGAAATTCAATCTATTACCTTGACGTACTGTTGTTACATCGTAATGAATTGAATTACCACCACGTGAGTTCCCATAACCACGGAAACTATAACTACGACCACCTTGACTAATATCTGCAAATGCAACTGTATTTCCAGAACCTGATACAATTGGATTGGCTGGATTGCTAGCCGCTCTAAAGCCACTATGCCCTTTATCCAAGTCTTCCTTACGGATAGCTGGATTTTGGCGAGCATCAGAAAGGCTCAAACCTGGTTTCGAGATTTCATTAGTAGATTCTGGAGCTGAAGTTGTTTCTACTTTGGCAGGTGCATTAGTTGCTAAAACGCTACTATCAACAGCTGAACGGTCAGTCGTTGTTGCAGCTGGCTTAGCTTCTTCTTTGGCTTCTGCTACGTCAGTTTTCTTCACTACAGGTGTTTCTGATACTGTTCCTTTATCAGAGTTAGAACGAAGTTCTAGCCCAATAATAGCTGATTGGATAGATGACTCTGCTGCTGATACTTCAGATTCAGTCGCATCTGCTTTCCCAAGCAAGCTTTGACCAGCTTGGATACTTGCTTGCAAGTTAGCAGCACTTGCTTCTATATATAACTTGCTTTCTAATTTTTTAGCACGCGAAAGAGCTGTTAACAATTTCGACTTGTCAACAGCATCTTGATGACTTGCTTCTTTTTTGTCTTTTGCTTCTTCAACTTTTTCTGCTGGTCTAGTAGCTTCTTCAGTTTTAGCTGGAGTCGTTTCTACTGGGTTAGCAACAGTTGGAGCTGCATAAGTTGTTTCTTTTTTAGGTGTAGAAACTTCTGCTGGTTTAGTAGCTTCATCTACCTTATCAACAGAGACACTATTAGTTGCCTCAGGATGTTGTTCCTCTGCTTGTACTGATTGCGCATTGGCAGCAGTTCCCAAGACTAAGGCTGTCCCGAGCAAGACACTAGCCGCACCAAAGTGATACTTACGAATAGAGTATCGTTGTTGCATGCTATACCAGTCAAATGATTTCTTATGTGTATGTTTCATTTTAAACTCCTAGATAGTATTTTATAGTTTACAATTTACAACTATTTGAGGCATTAATCAATATTATCTATGAAATTAATATATCTGATTTTTGTACCATGGAGCCATATTTTTTTTTTTTTTTTTTTTTGAATTTAATGTACATATTTTTAATTCTTGTTTTTTTGTACAACAGAATCATAATTATGATACAATATAATTTAGGAGGAAATTACCTACATGCGAAACCTTTTATCCACAAAAGATCAAAGACAATTACGCTTAATGGAAATCTTAATTCAGAATCGTAATTGGATAAGATTACATGCACTTGCCGAAAAATTAGGATGTACAGAACGAATCCTAAAAAATGATTTAAATGAATTACGAACAGCTTTCCCAAATATTGACATCCAATCCTCCGTTAACGGAATTATGATTGATTTAGATGTTAACACTAGTGTGGAAGACGTTTATCAATATTTTCTAGCTCATTCCCAATCTTTTCAATTACTAGAATATATGTTTTTCAATGAGGGCCTGCCTATTTATCGAACGATAGAAAATCTTCACTCAAGTAGTGCTAATCTCTATCGATTAGGTCGAAATATTACAAAAAATCTATCATCTCAATTCCAAATTGAATTATCTTTTACTCCAACTGAGATACATGGGAATGAAACTGATATTCGCTATTTTTTTGCCCAATACTTTTCTGAGCGCTATTATTTCCTAGACTGGCCTTTTCCTGACCTTCCTGAAGAGGATTTAACAGAGTTTGCTGATTTCTTCTATAAAATCACGAATTACCCGATGCGATTTTCAATTTATAGAATGTACAAATTGATGATAGCTATCAGTATTTACCGCATCAAAAATGGCCATTTCATCGATGTACCAAATCATTTTAACGATGAATACTATCCTCTTTTGATGAATATTCCAAATTTTGAAGAGGTACTAGGCCATTTCTCTGAAAAATTGGGACTGGAATTGACTCCAGATATCATTGCACAAATTTTTATTTCCTTTATTCAAAGTAACATTTTCTTAGATCCTCAAGAATTCTTCAACTCTTTAGAAAAGAACAGTGAAGCAAGATACTCTTACCAATTACTTAGTCAAATATTAGAACGCCTATCAAAACAATATAAGATTACTTTTACCAACCACGATGAGCTTATTTGGCATTTACACAACACTGCTTTCTTTGAAAGACAGGAAGTCTTTTCTACCCCAATCTTATTTGAACAAAAAGCATTGACGATTAAAAAATTCGAAGTTTACTTCCCAGACTTTATGGGGAGTGCTCGTCAAGAACTGGCTCAATACCGTCAAGCAATTGGACAGCATGACCATCCTGAACAGTTAGAACACTTGATGTACACTATCTTAACCCATGCTGAAAACCTCTCTACTCAGTTGTTAGAGAATCGACCACCTATCAAGGTTTTGATTATTAGTAACTTTGACCATGCTATATCCCTTACCTTTGTTGATATGCTTTCCTATTACTGTAATAACCGCTTTACCTTCGATATTTGGGATGAATTGAAAACAAGTCCTGAGATTTTAAATCAGACAGATTACGATATCATCGTGTCTAATTTCTATATTCCAGGGATTACCAAGAAGTTTATTTGTCGAAACCATCTGTCAATCATGGATTTGGTTAATCATCTTAATACTTTATCAAATGAGATTCATTTATCCAATACTTTATAAGTTATCAAAAAAGTCAGCATAATCGTGCTGACTTTTTCTTTTATCTATTTTCTATACTTCCTTTACAAAAACCAATTCCTGTTGCTGGGACAGGTCTTCTCGGTAGTTAAATCCTGCAAAGCTTAAGCGACGAGCTTCCTCCACCGTCTGTACTTGATTTTCTATCATGGCTGTCAGGAAGGCACCACGCGCTTTCTTGGAAATAGTTGAATGAATCTTCAACTGACCACCTCTATCCTCCATGAATTTGAAGGTCACCATTTTTTCTCTGATTTCCTTAGAAAATACAGTCTCAAATTCTGATGACAAAAGAGAGAAAATCACTTCTTCCTTCTTCAGAGCTTCATCATAAGCTGCATTCCAATGGCTCTTCAAAGTCTTACCTGCGACTTTTAACTTCATCAAAAAGTCCAAACGGTGAGGCGCCATAGGTGATAAGGCTGGAACAACACCGTACAAAGCCGAAGTAATAAAGACATGATTTTCAAGATAGGCTTGTTCTACCTCGGTCAATTTATCTCGCTTGATATGGCGATACATAAGCCCATCAAAAAGTTTCAGAGCTGGATAGTGTTGAGCAGTTTGCCTTTTCAAAGCTTGGACATGTTGAAATTCCTCCGCTGCCTTCTCAGCTGAAACCTTGTAAAAACTCTCCAATTGACTAGCAGAATAGAGGGCCAAGGCATCCAGCACGGCCTGACTTTCTGGTCTTAAAGGAGTTGACTCGATACTTGGCAAGTCTGTGTTCATTTCTTTTGCTGTTGGGATTAAAATTTTCATATTAATAGTGTAGCATATTTTTTAGCCACTACCAAGAAATTCATCTAAAAAACCTCGGTTTGAACGAGGTTTTTCTGTTTATTTTGGCCATCCTAACCAGACAGCCACGAGAACAAGGGTTGTGCCAGCTAAACTTGTTAAGATAGATAAGAATGTATCTTTTTTCTCCTTGAACTGAGAAAAACCTATCTTCAAAACGAGCAATCCCAGTAACATTGAAGCAACCATCACATAAAAACCCATTTGTTTGTCCTCCATTAGTATTAATTTACCTTATTATAACTTATACTTTCTAAGAAAACCTATTTTTATACTCAATGAAAATCAAAGAGCAAACTAGGAAGCTAGCCGCAGGCTGCTCAAAACACTTTTTGAGGTTGCAGATAGAGCTGACGTAGTTTGAAGAGATTTTCGAAGAATATTATTGTACTTTAAAAGTCTTGAGATAATTGTCTTTTCCTACTTGACCTTCGAAGGTTTTACCATTTTCAAGATAAGGGAGGTCATCTGATACAGAGGCCTTGACCTTGTAAATCTTGCCATCAACTTTAAAGAAATATACGGTGTCGCCCTTGATAACAGCTGATTTGAGGTCTGCCACCACACCCTTAATGCTTTCTGTTGTTTCATTATCAATTTCAAGGTCGTTTTTATTGGCGTACTTGCTGAGCAGTTCTTCTACTGTAGTAGCTACGATAACATTTTGGTACTCGACTGCATCAACCAAGGCGTACTCTTTGACCAAACCAGCATTGTCCTTCAAGCCCATGATGTACAGAGGCTTGTCATTGAGGTTGATGAGGATTGGGAAGGTTGCTTTGTAGGATTTCTCCTGAACAGCACCTTCTGCTGATTCACGGGCCGATTCTTCAGTCGCAGAAGCCAAGCTGTATTTGGTTATTTCTCCTGTGCGCATATTTTCAAGGATAAAACCAAGATTACTTTCATCTGCATTGGCCGACGTCACACCTGTGTAGAGGTAGATGTCATTACCGATAGACAAATAATTATAGCCCTTGGTAGTCTGGGTCACGTTTTTCTTGGAAATCATAGCATTCCAGAAACCGTCCTTGTACTTGCCGTTGTAGTTAATTTGCTCAATAGTTTCCTCAGCTGGATAGACCCTGTCCACCCATTCTGGAACATCCGACAAGTTGTATTCCTTGGTGTCTCCATTTGTGGCATCCAAGATAATGACTGAAACAGGACGAGGAACTGCAAGTCCAAATTGCTTTTGGTAAACTGTAGTCACATAGAAAGGATTGCCCTCATCGTCCACCTCAAAAGATGGAGACTTGAATATTTTAGTTGGGTACTTCAAGCGCAGGTGACGTTTGACATCACGGTTAAAATATTCCGAGTCTGAATATTTGATTGGTGTCTTCAAGTCCACCAAGTCCGCATTTCCAGTCACCATGTCTACCTTGATATACTCGCCGATTCCCTTGGCTTGATTATTAAACCACTTGATAGGATCTGCATATTCTAACGGTGTAACCCGATAAGGTTTCCCATCAATCGTCAGTTGGGTATAGGTGTCTGCCGCCACGTATTGCGACACCTTATCCGTTAGGGAACCCAAGTAGCGGTCGCCAATTTTTTCAGCAGTACTTCTATCTAGGATAGGAACCTTACTGGTGTCACTCTTAGGAAATTCAGTAAACTCTTTTTCCGTAACCGTGACTACATTGGCATAATTTTTAGCCTGAAAAATGCTAGAAGTCACCAAGGAAACCAAGCCAGCCAAGAGCAAAATTCCTCCAATAGAAGCTACAAGAATTTTCCCTAACCGATTGATTTTGACATCCTCTAGATTTAAGGCAGCTTCCGCCTTGCCGTGACGAACATGAACCGTTTTGACCAGATTGATTCCTCTGCCAAAGCCAAATAAAACTGCTACAACCAGCAAATGCCCACAGAGGAAAAAGAGAAACTCCCAGCTGGTCAGGTTAAGAGGCGGTAAAAATATATACCAGGTCGTTGCGATAAAAATAAGTTCGAAGACTATTCGTTTCATTTGCTTTCCTCCTAAATGATTCGTCCTTCCAAATGATCCAGTTCATGCTGGCAAATCTGAGCTGGAAAGCCTGTTAAGGTCATGTTCTGTTCCTGCCACTTGCTGTCACGATAGGCAACACTTATGGTTTCATATCGCTTAGTAGGTCTCACACCCGTCAAGGACAAACAGCCTTCCTCTGTCTCATAAGACCCTTCAGAGGACAGGAGCACTGGATTAAACATGACCACAGGAACCAAACCAAGATTAAAGATAATCACACGCTTCTGCACCCCAATCATATTGGCAGCCAGACCGACACAAATCTCACGATTTGCTAAGAGTGTATCCTGCAAATCTCTGGCAAGATAAAGGTCTTCCTGACTTGCCGGCTGAGATACCTGAGATAAAAACAAAATATCCTTCACAATTTTCTTTTCCACTTCCTCACACTCCTCTTGTTTTTTACTATATTATAGCAATTATAGCACAAAAGACGGCAACTGCAAGCCCTTTCCCTCAACTGTAGCAAAAAGCCATCCGAAGATGACTTTTTCTTTTTAAATCGCATTCTTGTCAAAGCCAAGTTTGCGTTGGATAAATTTAACGATTTCGACAATAATAATCATTGATAAGCTTCCGCCTATAACGATTCCCCATTGTGACAAGTCTAGTTTGGTTACGTGGAAGATTCCTTCAAGCGGTTCTACGACGATTGTTGCCATGAGAAGGATGAAGGATACCAAGATGGACCAGTTGAAGGTCTTAGACTTGAATGGGCCAACTGTCAAGATGGATTGGTAAACAGACTTGACATTATAGGCATGGAAGAGCTGAATCAAACCAAGGGTTGCAAAGGCCATAGTAAGAGCATCCGCATGAATGGCATGATTGTCACCCACATGAACTGGGTAAAGAAGGGCAAGACCATAAACACTCATAACAATAGCTGCTTGGAGTACACCTTGATAGATGATAGAACTCAAAACACCACCTGAGAAGAAGCTTGCCTTGCGTCCACGTGGTTTATGGTTCATGACACCAGGCTCCGCAGGTTCAACACCAAGAGCGATAGCTGGGAAGGTATCCGTTACCAAGTTGATCCACAAAAGATGAACTGGCTGTAAGACATCCCAACCAAACAAGGTTGATAGGAAGATAGTTAATACTTCAGCAGTATTGGCAGAAAGCAGATACTGAATAGTCTTTTGAATGTTTGAGAAGACCTTACGTCCTTCTTCAACTGCAACAATAATAGTCGCAAAGTTATCATCTGCAAGAATCATGTCAGAAGCCCCCTTAGAAACCTCTGTACCAGTGATTCCCATACCGATACCGATGTCGGCTGTTTTCAGAGCTGGCGCATCATTGACACCATCACCTGTCATGGCAACGACTTTACCTTGTTTTTGCCAAGCCTTGACGATACGAACCTTGTGTTCTGGAGATACACGGGCATAAACAGAGTATTGACCAACTACTTTTTCAAAGTCTTCATCTGACAGTTCGTTGAGCTCAGCACCAGTTAAAACGTGTCCTTCTGTATCATTTGCATCGATGATTCCCAAACGTTTGGCAATAGCTTCTGCAGTGTCTTGATGGTCACCCGTAATCATGATTGGACGAATTCCCGCTTCCTTAGCCACACGAACAGCCTCAGCAGCTTCAGGACGTTCAGGGTCAATCATCCCAATCAAACCAGTAAAGATTAAATCATTTTCAAGCTCTTCAGAAGTCAGGTTTTCTGGAATGCTGTCAATAATCTTATAAGCACCTGCAAGGACACGCAAGGCTTGGTGGGCCATTTCAAAATTGTTTGTATGAATGAGGTTTGTAACCTTCTCATCAATCGGAGCAATATCCCCAGCCTTATCACGAAGAACACAACGTTTCAAGAGTTGGTCTGGCGCACCTTTAACAGCGACGAGGAAGCGTCCATCTGCAAGTGGATGAACTGTTGACATGAGCTTACGTTCAGAATCAAATGGCAACTCAGCCACACGTGGATATTTCTCTAAGAACCCTTTGACATCGTAGCCCTTGTCCAAGGCATATTGGATGAAGGCTGTTTCGGTTGGGTCACCAATCAGGTTGCCTTCAACATCAATTTTCGTATCATTGGCCAAGACAACTGAACGAAGAAGGGGCATTTCAAGACCTAGTTCAATATCATCAGCTGAGTCATGTAGGACTGCATCGTAGAAGACTTTTTCGACGGTCATCTTGTTCATGGTCAGCGTGCCAGTCTTATCAGAAGCGATGATTTCAGTTGAACCAAGTGTTTCTACTGCTGGCAATTTACGAACGATAGAGTTTCGTTTGGCTAAAACTTGAGTACCAAGGGCAAGAACGATAGTTACGATAGCTGGTAGCCCTTCTGGAATTGCTGCAACGGCAAGCGCAACAGAGGTCATCAACTCACCGAGTGGATTTTTGCCTTGAATGAAAACACCAACTACAAAAGTAACAAGGGCAATGACCAAGATAGCATAGGTCAAGACCTTAGAAAGGTTGTTCAAGTTTTGTTTGAGTGGTGTATCCGTCTCATCCGCATCTTGGAGCATACCCGCGATATGACCAACTTCCGTGTACATACCTGTATTGACAACAACACCAAGACCACGACCATAGGTCACGTTAGAGTTTTGGAAGGCCATGTTGACACGGTCCCCAATACCAGCATCTGCAGCAAGTTCAACTGTCAAGTCTTTTTCGACTGGCACAGACTCACCTGTAAGAGCTGCTTCTTCGATTTTAAGAGAGTTGGCTTCAAGCAAACGTAGGTCTGCTGGTACTACATCACCTGCTTCGAGGGCAACGATATCACCTGGCACCAATTCTTTAGAGTCAATCTCAGCCATATGACCATCACGAAGAACGCGGGCAGCTGGACTAGACATAGATTTGAGGGCTTCGATAGCTTCTTCTGCTTTTCCTTCTTGGTAAACACCAAAGGCAGCGTTGATGATAACCACGGCTAGGATGATAATGGCATCTGCGATATCTTCCCCACCAGAAGTCACAACTGACAAGATTGCTGCCGCAACTAGGATAATAATCATCAAATCCTTAAATTGCTCGATGAATTTGACCAGGATTGATCGTTTCTCGCCTTCTTCGAGTTCATTGTGGCCAAATTCGGCAAGGCGCTTTTCTGCCTCACTTGATGACAAGCCTTGCTCGGTCGCATCCACAGCCTGCAAGACCTCTTCAGGACTCTGAGTGTAAAACGCTTGGCGTTTTTGTTCTTTTGACATGTGTCTCCTCCTTGACATTGTGTGCAAAACAGACTCTCTTTTCCCTCATCGTATCTTTTCACGACAAACAAAAAGAGACCTGTTAATCATAACAAGTCTCGCTGTTTAAGATAGTGCCGGAAAGCATACTTTTCAGTATAAAATTCGGAATGACGACACTATCACAGGTTTCTGCCAGCTACTCCCTTGAGTAGTACTATTATACCAAATTTTGAAAAGTTTTCAAAGAGTAAAAACTGCCTTATTTGAATTTTCCCTTGAAAACCAGTATAATGGTAAAATGCTATGTGACTAGAAAGGAAGTTGAATGAAGCAATCTATCTCAAATCTCAAGTTAGCTGAGCGTGGGGCCATTATCAGTATTTCGACCTATTTGATCTTGTCTGCAGCGAAATTAGCAACTGGGCACCTCCTCCATTCATCCAGTTTGGTGGCCGATGGTTTTAACAACGTGTCGGACATCATTGGAAATGTGGCCCTCTTGATTGGAATCCGGATGGCACGCCAGCCTGCTGACCGAGACCACCGTTTTGGCCACTGGAAGATTGAAGATTTGGCTAGCTTGGTCACTTCTATTATCATGTTCTATGTTGGCTTTGATGTTCTAAGGGATACCATTCAGAAGATTCTCAGTCGTGAAGAAACAGTCATTGACCCTCTTGGTGCAACCCTAGGAATCATTTCTGCAGCGATTATGTTTCTAGTTTATCTCTACAATACTCGCCTCAGTAAGAAATCCAACTCCAAAGCACTGAAGGCCGCAGCAAAGGACAATCTTTCTGATGCTGTTACCTCACTTGGTACTACTATTGCCATCCTAGCTAGCAGTTTCAATTATCCCATTGTGGATAAACTGGTTGCCATTATCATCACTTTCTTTATCTTGAAGACTGCCTATGATATCTTTATCGAGTCTTCCTTTAGTCTTTCAGATGGCTTTGACGACCGTCTGCTTGAGGACTATCAAAAGGCCATTATGGAAATTCCCAAAATTAGCAAGGTTAAATCTCAAAGAGGTCGCACCTACGGTAGCAACATTTACCTTGATATTACGCTAGAAATGAATCCTGACTTGTCTGTTTTTGAGAGTCATGAAATCGCGGATCAAGTCGAGTCTATGCTGGAGGAACGTTTTGGAGTCTTTGATACCGATGTCCATATCGAGCCCGCACCTATTCCTGAGGATGAAATTTTAGATAACGTCTATAAAAAATTGCTTATGCGCGAGCAATTGATTGACCAAGGAAATCAACTGGAAGAACTCTTGGCTGACGATTTTGTCTATATTCGTCAAGATGGAGAGCAGATGGATAAAGAGGCCTATAAAGCCGAAAAAGACTTGAATTCCGCTATCAAGGATATTCAGATCACTTCCATCAGTCAGAAGACCAAACTCATCTCCTATGAGTTAGATGGTATCATCCATACCAGTATCTGGCGTCGCCACGAAACTTGGCAAAATGTCTTTCATCAAGAAACTAAAAAAGAATAGAGAAATCCTGTCATGAGACGGGATTTTTCTATTCTTCTAACTATCAAAGTCACTTAAATATTCATAGCGTTCGTATTTTTCAAGAAGTGCTTCGTTTTTCTCATCTAGCTCTTTTTGGAGAGTAGCCAGCTTACCAAAGTCAGAGCCATTTGCCTGCATCTCCTCTTCAATAGCAGTGATACGGTTTTCCAAGGCTTCAATATCGCCTTCAATACTTGCCCACTCCTGCTTTTCTTGGTAGGTCATGCGTTTCTTATCTTCACGGACCTTGACCACTTTTTCTTTTTCAATCTTTTGCACTTGATTGGCCATCTCTGTTTCAAAGGCTTTTTCATCTAAGTAGTCGGTGTAATGACCAAAGAAAGGACGAATCTTGCCATCCTCAAAAGCCAGAATCTTAGTCGCTACCTTATCCAAGAAATAGCGGTCGTGACTAACAGTCAAAACTGGACCAGCAAAGCCTTGCAAGAAATTCTCCAAAACTGTCAAGGTCGCAATATCTAGGTCATTTGTCGGTTCGTCCAAAAGAAGAACATTGGGTTTTTCCAAGAGCAGTTTGAGGAGATAAAGACGTTTTTTCTCTCCCCCAGACAATTTCTCAATCAAGGTTCCATGAGTCGAACGTGGGAAAAGGAACTGCTCCAACAACTCTGCAATCGAAGTCGTAGAACCACCGCTAGTCTTGAACTCTTCTGCCACTTCCTGCAAGTAATTGATAACTCGCTTGCTTTCATCCAAGCCCTCAATTTGCTGAGAGAAATAGGCAATGCGAACAGTTTCCCCAATCACAACTTGACCTGCTGTAGGCTCAAGACTTCCTGCAATCAAGTTGAGTAGGGTTGATTTTCCCACACCGTTATCCCCAACGATTCCGATACGGTCTTTAGCCTGAACTAAGAGATTAAAATCTTGCAAAATAGGCTTGTTTTCATAGGCAAAGGAAACATCCTGAAACTCGATAACTTTCTTCCCAATCCGACTGGTTTCAAAGTTCATGGTCAAGTCTGTCTCAGCAGCACCCACTGAAACATCCTTTTTCAGATCATGGAAACGATTGATACGAGCCTGCTGCTTGGTCGCACGCGCCTGCGGTTGTCTGCGCATCCAGGCCAATTCTTGTTTGTAGAGTTGTTCTTTTTTGTGAAGAAGAGCCGCGTCGCGCTCATCCTGTTCCGCCTTTAGGCGAACATAGTCCTGGTAATTTCCCTGGTACTCGGTCAAGCCTGCGCGATCCAATTCGAAAATCCGAGTTGACAAAGCGTCTAGGAAATAGCGATCGTGGGTGATAAAAAGGACGGTCTTCTTAGAATTTTTCAAAAAGAGGGTCAGCCACTCAATAGTCGCAATATCCAGATGGTTGGTCGGCTCATCCAGAAGCAATAGGTCGTGGTTGCCAAGAAGAACTTGCGCCAACTGGACCCGTCTTCTCAGACCACCTGACAATTCTCCAACTGGAGTTGATAAGTCCTGAATACCCAGCTTACTAAGAACCGTCTTGACCTGACTCTCAATTTCCCAAGCTTGGAGAGAGTCCATTTCTGCCATGACCCGTTCCAAACGCGCCTGCTTGTCCTCACTGTAGTTGAGCATGATCAATTCATACTCACGAATAATCTGGATTTCCTTGAGATCGCTGGATAGGACTGTATCCAAGACCGTCTTGCTATCATCAAAATCAGGGTCTTGGGTCAAGTAACCAATCTGGTAATCATTTTTAGCTGAAAAGGGACTGACATCCCCATCAAAGCCAGAAACACCAGAAAGGACATCTAAAAGGGTGGTCTTCCCTGTTCCATTGACACCAATCAGACCAATTCTGTCTAAGTCATGGATAATAAAGGAAATATCCTTAAAAACGGTCTTATCACCGACGGATTTACTTAGTTTTTCAACGATAAAATCACTCATTTTTTCTCCCTCAAGTAAGCATGGATGGCTTGTCGGTCATTTTCCAATGTTCCATCGACAATGGCATATTCAATCTCTGTTAAAATCTCTCCCAAGTCTGGGCCCGGCTGATAGTCATATTCCTTAATCAAAATACCACCGTTGATTTGGATTTCTTTCTTGTCATGAATGGTCAAACTCTGATAGGTTTCTGTGATGGCTTGTGGGTTGACTTCTTTTCCTTGAGCCTGACGAAGATTTTCAGCCTGTAAAAGTAAATCCAAGTCAAAGCGATAACAATCGCGCTTGCTCAATTCTCCCTTTTCACGCAAGGCCAAAATAGTCAGCAAATCCTGAACTTGCTTAGCAAACTGACGTGAGGTCTTCCAAGCTTTCAAAAATGGCTGCGCATTTTCAATCTCCAAAGCCCACAGTAAAGCCGCCCAAGCTTGCTCTGAAGATTCAAAGGTGAAATCAGTCTCCAAATCAAACAGTCTATTGAGCTTGTCCTGGCTAGCTGCCATATCAGGGAGATAGTCATAAGCTTGACTCTCAATCATGGAAGCCAAGCCCCTTCTCCAAAATGGAGCCAGCAAGAGTTTATCAAACTCAACGAAGGTACGCTCCACAGAAATTTTCTCCAAAAGTGGCGTCAAAGTCTTCATAGCTTTAAATGTTTCTGACTCAAGCTCAAAGCCAAGACTAGCCTGAAAACGGAAACCACGCATAATCCGTAAAGCATCTTCGTTGAAACGCTCACTAGCCACTCCAACTGCTCGTAAGACTTGCTTTTCCAAATCTTCTAAACCATGGAACAAGTCAATGATTTCTCCTGTCTCGTCCAGGGCAAAGGCATTGACTGTGAAATCACGGCGTTTGAGATCTTCTTCTAGCGAACGCACAAAGGAAACCGCACTGGGTCTACGATAGTCCACATAGACATCCTCTGTCCGAAAAGTAGTCACCTCATACTCCTCATCCCCATCTAAGACCAAGACAGTTCCATGCTCGATTCCGATATCGGCTGTTCGCGGAAAAATCTGCTTTGTCTCTTCTGGATAAGAAGACGTCGCAATATCCACATCGTGGATGGGACGATTGAGGAGGGCATCTCGCACAGATCCCCCAACAAAATAGGCTTCAAATCCTGCTTCTTTAATTTTTTCTAATACTGGTAAAGCCTTCTGAAATTCAGAAGGCATTTGCGTTAATCTCATAATAAGTGTTCTAATCCATAGACAAGCTCATGACGCTTGACAACTTCTTTAATTCCCAAATTGACCCCTGTCATGAAGGAGCTGCGATCATAGGAGTCATGACGGAGGGTCAATCCTTCTCCCTGATTGCCAAAGATGACTTCCTGATGGGCTACCAAGCCTGGCAAACGAACTGAGTGGATGCGCATGCCATCAAAGTCAGCACCACGAGCACCTACAATCAATTCTTCCTCATCAGGCGCACCTTGCTGGGTAGAGTCTCGAACTTCTGCCATTAACTCAGCTGTTTTAATAGCTGTGCCACTCGGAGCATCCTTTTTCTTGTCATGATGAAGCTCGATAATCTCCACATTTGGGAAATATTTAGCAGCCTGCCTTGCAAATTGCATGAGCAAGACAGCGCCCAAGGCAAAGTTAGGAGCAATCAAGCCCCCCAAATCTCGAGCACGAGAAAATGCTTTTAGCTCTGCAATTTCTTCACTTGTGAAACCAGTCGTTCCAACTACTGGAGAAAAGCCATTTTCAAGAGCAAAACGTGTATTTTCGTAGGCAACAGTTGGAGTAGTAAAATCTACCCAGACATCCGCTTCAAAACCAACCAAATCAGCCTTATCCTTGAAAACAGGAATACCCTGCCATTCTGATTCAGACTCAAAAGGATCCAAAACTGCTACCAAGTCCAAGTCTGGATCAACCAAGACCATCTGACAAGCAGCCTGGCCCATCTTTCCCTTAAAACCAGCAATAATTACTCGAATACTCATCTTTACTCCTATTTAAGATACAAAGCCTGTAGGAACACAAAGTGAAAATAGGAGTTCTAATCAAGGAGTGTCTCCTCCTTGGAAGAACTATATTTTTCACACAGTGCTCAAGGCGTGTTCAATTATCAAGATACAAAGGATCTTAGCTGCCCGTAAAAAATAGGGGGTGGCGCTGACTTTCCATGAAAGGCAAGACAGGCATCTTTTTTCGAGAGGCAGGTGGTCCGTGTTCAATCTCTAAGATACAAGATTTCTTAACTAGCTCAAAAGCGCCAACTAAATCACTGGAATATAACCTAAAGCAATGCTTCCTCCTCCTAGGTGTGTTCCAATGACACTACCAAATGTAGCAAGTGAAATATCCGTACCTACTTCAGAATCTAGCAAGTGCTGACGCAATTCTTCAGCCTTTTCAGGAGCATTTCCATGAATGACAATGATACGGTATTGGCCTGAAGCTGTGGCTTCCTTGATAATCTCAATTAAGCGCTTGGTTGCTTTCTTTTCAGTACGAACTTTTTCGTAAACTTCAATCACACCTTGGTCATTAAAATAAAGAATCGGCTTAATGCTTAGCAGATTGCCCAAAATAGCAGCTCCATTTGAAAGGCGTCCACCTTTAACCAAATGGTCCAAGTCATCCACCATGATGAAAGCAGAGGTATGACTAATTTGAATAGCTAGCTTATCTTGAATGATGGCAAAATCATCGCCCTGGTCTCGCCAATTAAAGACACTTTCAACCATGATACCCAGAGGAGCACTTGTAATCAAAGTATCTGGAAAAGCAATGGTTAATCCCTCATAATCATCGACCATATACTGGATATTTTGGTAAAAACCTGAAATTCCAGAAGATAGGAAAAGCCCCAAAGCATGGGTATAGCCTTGTTCTTTGAGTGAAGTTAGAATCTCATCTAACTTGGCAATACTTGGTTGACTGGTCTTAGGCAATTCAGAAGCCTGAGCCATTTTTTGGTAAAATTCCTCAGCAGTCAGATTGATACCTTCGACATACTCCTCACCATCAATATTGACAGGAATATCCAAGACAAATAAATCTTCTCTTTGCAAGGTATCTGCACTGAGATAGGCAGAGGAATCTGTGATAACAGCTAATTTCATATTAGAACTCCAAATTGATTCCTGGTAAGTCTAATGCAATTTCAGTTACTTCGTAAGTCAAACGGTTGAGCATGTTCAAACATGGACGAGCCAAGGTTTCCACTTCTTCTTGGTTCAATTCACTTGGTTCGTTAACAATACGACCATCGATATGGTTCACCTGTGAAATGGTTCCACTGATGACAAATTTATCAAATACAATCATAAAACTCAAGAAAACAATCAAGGAAGTCACTTGATTTTCTTGGTCATGTTGAATTAATTGGAAATTCACATCCACCTTAGTTTCAGGAGCTCCATTTTCATTTTCCCATTCAAAATTACGCGCATCAAAATGATACTGACTAACAAATTCTTGTTCACGTTTAAGATTCATGTCTTTCTCCCTTGGCTACAATATTATAAGCTATTGTACCATAATTTTTTATTTTCATCTAGTTTTCTAGGATTTAGTCAATCCCGATTTCAGCTCTAACTACGTCTGCGATAGTATCAACATAGTAGTCTACTTCTTCTGTTGTAGGAGCTTCTGCCATAACACGCAAGAGGGACTCTGTTCCACTTGGACGAACAAGGATACGGCCATTCCCTGCCATTTCTTCTTCCATCTTCTCGATGATATCCTTGATAGCTGGCACTTCCATAGCCTTTTCCTTCATGGCATTTTCCACTCGGATATTGACTAATTTTTGTGGATAGATGGTTACTTCTGCTGCCAACTCTGACAAGCTCTTACCAGTTTCCTTCATGATTTTTGTCAATTGGACAGCTGATAATTGACCATCACCTGTTGTATTGTAATCCATCAAGATAACGTGACCAGACTGTTCACCACCGAGGTTGTAGCCTGATTTTCGCATTTCTTCAACAACGTAACGATCGCCAACTGCAGTAACTGCCTTGTTAATGCCTTCACGGTCCAAGGCCTTGTGGAAACCAAGGTTAGACATAACGGTTGTCACAATTGTATTTTGGGCCAATTGTCCTTTTTCAGAAAGGTATTTCCCGATGATGTACATGATTTTGTCACCATCAACGATATCACCATTCTCATCAACAGCAATCAAGCGGTCACTGTCTCCGTCAAAGGCCAAACCAATAGCTGAGCCGCTTTCTTTGACCACTTCTTGAAGGGTTTCTGGGTGGGTTGAACCAACATTAAGGTTGATGTTAAGACCATCTGGTGTTTCTCCGATAACAGTTAATTGAGCGCCAAGATCTGCAAAGATTTGACGGGCACTTGTAGAAGCTGAACCATTGGCTGTATCCAAGGCAACCTTCATTCCATCAAGAGGAGTTCCAGTTGAAACAAGGTAGCCTTCATACTTACGCAAGCCTTCTGGATAATCTACCAAGGTTCCCAAGCCTTCTGCGCTTGGACGAGGAAGAGTATCTTCCGCAGCATCTAGCAAGGCTTCAATTTCTGCTTCTTTTTCATCATCTAGTTTGAAGCCATCACCGCCAAAGAACTTAATTCCATTATCAAGGGCTGGATTGTGACTAGCAGAAATCATGACACCCGCACTAGCTCCTTCAGTTTTGACCAAGTAAGCTACTGCTGGTGTTGCCAGAACGCCTAGTTTGTATACGTGAATCCCCACAGAAAGGAGTCCCGCCACCAAGGCTGATTCTAGCATTTCTCCTGAAATACGTGTATCACGTCCTACAAAAACTTTCGGTGCTTCCGTTTCATGTTGGCTAAGAACATATCCTCCAAAACGTCCTAGCTTAAAGGCCAATTCTGGCGTTAATTCTACGTTAGCTTCTCCACGGACTCCATCAGTCCCAAAATATTTACCCATTTTTATAAAATCCTTTTCCTATTTTTAATTCGTTTTTGAACTAGTTGCTTTCGTTGACGAAGATGTCTCCGACGAACTGCTTGTAGTTGAATTTGATGTACTTGAACTTGGTGCTACTGGTTTTGTAGTCACCTTCATTGTTGTGTCGAACGGAGTAATAACTGCCGGTAAGACAACACCATTACGGTCGATTGCCTGCAAAGGTACTGAACCACTGTAATTTCCTGTAATCCGTTCGCTAGTTGGTAAAAGCGCAATAATACGATCAATTTTAGCTAGTGTTTCTTGGTCAGTTGTGACAGAAACTCGTTCGTTTGACACGGTTACACTATCAATTTGTAGCTTGGAATCAATCTGGCTTTGGTCAACTTGTGGCACAACAATCATCCCATCTCGCTTAACCTTCTTCCCAACTTTCACTGTAATCTTTTGAGGCGTTGCCACAGCGGTCAATCCGCTTGGAAGATTTTCAATATTCAAGGGAACTTCAATCGTTCCAACACTGGCATCCGTCAAATCCGCTGTGACCTTAAACTTACGAGTGCTCTCCTGCATTTCGCTGGCCAAGGTCACACGATTAGCTCCGGTTAATATCACTGAAACTTCTGATGCAAATCCACTAATGAAATACTGGTCATTATCATAGTGAATATCGATAGGAACGTTCGTTATCGTATTGGTGTAGGTTTCTGATTTGACCTGCCTTGCGGTATTGCTATTTTGAAAGTTGGTTGACGTCGCATAGATAAATAAGACACAAGCAAAAAAGAGAGATGAAATGATATATAGACTATTTTTTCTCATATTTCCAACCTCCTAGCAAACGGTCCTTAAAACTGACTTTTTCCTCAACAGCTGGCAAAAGTATTGTTCGTAGCTCTGCTTCAAATTCTTCAATCGTCAAGTCATGTTTGAAGACCCCATTGTAGGTAATAGAAATACCACCTGTTTCCTCTGAGACGATAAAGGTCAAGGCATCGGACACTTCTGATAAGCCGATAGCCGCCCGGTGTCTGGTCCCAAATTCCTTGGAAATCCCTGTGCTTTCTGTCAAGGGCAGATAGGCAGAAGTTACCGCAATCCGATTTTCTCTGATAATCACAGCACCGTCATGTAGAGGAGTGTTGGGGATAAAGATATTAATAAGGAGTTCAGCTGAAATATTGGCATCCAAGGGAATACCTGTAGCGATGTATTCTTGCAAGGTCCGAACTCGTTGGACGGCAACTAGAGCACCAATCTTACGAGGACTCATATATTCAACCGACTTGACAAAGGCACGAATCATTTGCTCTTCTGCACTAATTTGAGCAGTAGAAAAGAAATCTGTCGCCCTTCCCAAGCGTTCCAAACCAGTCCGAATCTCTGGAGAGAAGATAACAACCGCAGCAATAACCCCATAGGTGATAATTTGATTAATCAACCAAGAAATCGTTGTTAAACCAAGGATATTGGCCACAACCTGGGCTAATACAAAGATCACGACCCCACGCACCAAAATCATAATCTTGGTGCCAGCTATCGCTTTTGTAAAACGATATAAAATATAGGCCACAATCAAAATATCAAACAGATTGATGGCAATACTCCAAGGACTAGAAAACAAGCTAGTCCAATATTGCAGGTTGGATAATTGTTGAAAGTTCATCTGCTGTCTCCTCTCTGTCCAAACACGTTCCTTTCTATTATACCATTTTTCTGACATTTTTTTCCCTATCCTACTTCATTTTAAATTAAAGAAAAAATATGATAAAATAAACTGACTAGAAAAAACAAAGGAGAAACCATGTCTCAACTCTATGATATTACCATTGTAGGTGGTGGTCCCGTCGGACTTTTTGCAGCCTTCTATGCCCACCTACGCCAAGCCAAGGTCCAAATCATCGACTCCCTTCCACAACTAGGTGGACAACCTGCTATTCTCTATCCTGAAAAGGAAATCCTCGACGTTCCAGGTTTCCCAAACCTGACTGGAGAAGAATTGACCAACCGCTTGATTGAACAACTAAACGGCTTTGATACCCCTATTCATCTCAATGAAACGGTTCTTGAGATTGAAAAACAAGAGGAAGGATTTGTCATCACAACTTCTAAAGGAAGTCACCTGTCTAAAACAGTTATCATCGCTATGGGTGGCGGTGCCTTTAAACCACGTCCGCTGGAACTAGAAGGCGTTGAGGGCTATGAAAATATCCACTACCACGTTTCCAACATCCAGCAATACGCTGGTAAGAAAGTGACGATTCTGGGTGGTGGGGACTCAGCTGTAGATTGGGCTTTGGCTTTTGAAAAAATTGCGCCAACTACCCTTGTTCACCGCAGAGATAATTTCCGCGCCTTGGAACACAGTGTTCAAGCCTTACAAGAATCATCTGTATCCATCAAGACACCATTCGTTCCTAGCCAACTTCTTGGAGATGGAAAAACGCTTGACAAGTTGGAAATCACAAAAGTCAAATCTGATGAAGCAGAAACTATTGACCTAGACCACCTCTTTGTCAACTATGGTTTCAAATCTTCTGTCGGTAACCTTAAAAACTGGGGTCTGGACCTCAACCGCCACAAGATTATCGTCAACAGCAAACAGGAATCCAGCCAAGCAGGTATCTATGCTATCGGTGACTGCTGCTACTATGACGGAAAAATTGATCTGATTGCAACAGGGCTTGGAGAAGCACCAACCGCTGTTAACAACGCCATCAACTACATTGACCCAGAGCAAAAAGTACAACCAAAACACTCTACTAGTTTATAAAAAAAGAACCACGAGTCACATAGGATTCGTGGTTTTATAGTTCATCGGCTAATTTGTTTATCTTTCTGAGTCTGTGGTTGACACCACTTTTTGTAAGGGGAGTGCTAAGACTATCTGCCAACTGCTGGATAGAGTAGTCTGGGTGCTGAATCCGCAGCTGCGCCACTTCCTGCAAATCCACTGGCAGGTTTTCTAAGCCCATGATATATTTGATTTTGCTGATATTGTTGATAGTCTTCATGCTGGCAGAGACTGTCCGAGCGATATTCGCCGTCTCGGCATTATTGGCCCGATTGAGGTCGTTACGGGTTTCTCGCAAAATCTTAACCCGCTCAAAATCATCACGCGCCTCCATAGCTCCGATGACTATCAAGAAGTCCATAATATCTTCGGCACGCTGGAGATAGGTCACAGCTCCCTTCTTGCGCTCAAGCACCTTGGCATCCAGTAAAAATTGCTGGAGAAGAGAGGCAATCCCTTGCGCGTGGTCTAGATAAACAGAACTGATTTCCAGCTGGTACTTACCTGACTCAGGGTCACGAATGCTTCCATTTGCCAAGAAAGCGCCACAAAGATAAGCACGACCTGCTTCCTCGTCTGATAAAATCTCCTCGTCAATACCTGTTTCCAGACCAAAAAAGGAGTCTGCCAAGTGCAAATCACTCAGCAGGTCCTGCACCTTTTCATCTGTAAAAACGGTATAGACCCGATTCTTACGAAGATTACTTCTTTGGTGGTGTCGGATTTCCGATTTGATTTCATAGAAATGGAGAAAGGACTCATAGAGGTGACGAGCCAGTTTGGCATTTTCTGTCACGACAGACAAGGTTAGGCCCGAGGTCGAGAGACCGATGCTACCAGACATCTTGATAATGGCAGATAATTCATGCCGGCTTAGATGGTGCTGACCTAGGATTTCTTCTTTTACTGCTACTGTGAAACTCATTTTCTCACCTGTATAATGCGCATCAATTCGTCCACTATCAAATCCCCATCGTGGAAGGCACCCCCATTTTCCAGACGAAGGAAGTTGGATGAAATCACACGCGGAACTTGCTTACAAAGACCAGCAAAATCATGTTCCACCTGCACCAAATATTCATCAAACCGGTTGGAATTCATGTATTCCTGAGGCACTTTTTCGATATTCACCAAGACAGTGTCGATAAAAGGTCGGCCAAGGTGACGATGCAAGACTTCCACGTGGTCACTATCTGTAAAGTGTTCTGTCTCCCCACGTTGGGTCATAATATTGCAGACATAGGCGATTTCTGCCTTGGTTTCCAAAAGCGCCTGCCCGATTTCCTTAATCACGATATTGGGCAAAATAGAGGTAAATAGAGAACCAGGTCCGAGGACAATCATGTCACTTTCAAGAATGGTCTGCACTACTCGACGGCTGGCCAGAGGCGTATCATCGTTGAGGGTATTGGTCACATAGACATGGTCAATCATGCCTGGATGGTCTGCAATATGGCTCTCTCCAGCAACTTCTGTCCCATCCTGAAAGACTGCATGAAGGGTCAAGGGATGGTCACTGGAAGGATAAATCTTCCCAGTTGTATGGAAAAATTTGCTCAGTAACTGCATGGCATTGTAGGTCGAACCCTGCATTTCTGACAGGCCAGCAATAATGAGATTTCCCAACGGATGGCCAGCAAAGGCTCCTGCATCCTCAGAAAAGCGATACTGAAAGACTTTCTCATAAAACTTAGGCATATCCGACATGGCCACAAGGACATTGCGAAGATCACCTGGCGGTGTCAACTGCTGCATATTTTTTCTGAGTTCACCTGAAGAACCACCATCATCCGCCACCGTTACGATAGCAGCGATTTCCACATCTTTTTCCCGCAGACTTTTTAGAATGACAGGGATCCCAGTCCCTCCACCAATCACCGTTATTTTTGGTTTTCTCATGAACGGTTTACCGTTTCCTTTCTTCGGTCTTTGTCGCGATGCCCTTCATTAACAGGCCAATTCTTGGATAAGTCCTGCGCCAAGCGTTTAGCAAAGGCCACACTACGGTGTTGTCCACCTGTACAACCCATGGCAATGGTCAAAACGGACTTCCCTTCCTTTTGGTAACTTGGTAAAATCGGCTCAATCAAGGCCAACAAATGCTGATAAAAGTCTTCTGACTCAGGATGGTTCATGACATAATCATAAACTGGTTCATCCACACCCGTTTGGTTTCTCAGTTCTAGAAGGTAATAGGGATTTGGCAAGAAACGGACATCAAAGACTAGGTCCGCATCAATTGGGATTCCATATTTAAAACCGAAAGACATGACCTCGATACGGAAAGACTGGGCTTGCTCTTGATCTGAAAACTGCTCTGCAATGGTTTTACGCAGCTCACGAGGAGTAAGTTCAGTCGTATCCACCACATTTTGACTCATATTTTTCAAAGGTGCCAAGAGTTCACGTTCCAACTTGATTCCATCTAAAATACGACCGTCTGCTGCTAGTGGGTGACTCCGTCTGGTTTCCTTGTAACGAGCAACCAATTCCTTATCAGCTGCATCCAAAAAGAGAATTTTGAAATCCAAATCATCTTGATTTTCCAACTCATCCAAGACAGCTTGAATTTCTGAAAAGAAAGAACGGCTACGCATATCCACTACCAAGGCCAACTTATGGTCATCTTCCTTTGTTTCCACCAACTGCAAAAACTTAGGCAAGAGAGCTGGAGGCATATTATCAATAGTGAAATAACCTAGATCCTCAAAAGACTGAATGGCTACGGTTTTCCCTGCACCACTCATCCCTGTCACAATCACCAAGTGAAGTTGTTTCTTTGTCATCTTTTTCTCCTTATATCAAAAGAAGTTTGGCAACACCAAACTTCAACTAGCTTATCCAATCTCTGCGATGACTTCAATTTCGACTTTTACATCACGAGGAAGACGAGCTACCTCTACTGCTGAACGAGCTGGAAATTCCTCTTTAAAGGCCGTTTGGTAAACCTCGTTAAAAGGAACAAAGTCGTTCATATCGCTCAAGAAGCAAGTTGTTTTGACAACATGGTCAAAGTCTGTTCCTGCTTCTGCCAAAATAGCACCGATGTTTTTTAAGACTTGTTCTGTCTGTTCTTGAATCGTTTCTCCAACGATTTCCCCAGTTTCAGGAGAGAGAGGAACTTGACCGCTAGCAAACAAAAGACTGCCAACGATTTTTCCTTGAACATAAGGCCCGATAGCCTTTGGAGCTTTGTCTGTATGAATTGTTTTTGCCATTTTCTTTTCCTCACAATTTTTCTAAGATTGCATCCCAAGCCTCATCCATCCCTGCCTTGCTGACAGATGAAAAGAGGATAAAGTCGTCACTTGGGTCAAAGTTTAATTTCTTTTTGATTGCTGATTCGTGCTTGTTCCATTTACCACGAGGAATCTTGTCTGCCTTGGTCGCAACGATGACGACCGGAATCTCATAGTACTTGAGAAATTCGTACATCTGCACATCATCTGCTGACGGGTCATGACGGAGGTCAACTAGACTGACCACTGCACGGAGATTTTCCCGAGTCGTTAGATACTCTTCAATCATGCGCCCCCACTTTTCACGTTCCTTTTTGGAAACACGGGCATAACCATAACCAGGCACATCCACAAAGCGCATCTTGTCGTCGATATTGAAGAAGTTAAGAAGCTGGGTTTTCCCAGGTTTTCCTGACGTACGAGCCAGATTCTTACGGTTCAACATAGTGTTGATAAAGCTAGACTTACCAACATTGGAACGCCCTGCTAGGGCAATCTCTGGCAGTTCATCCTGCGGATAGTGGGACTTATTTGCCGCACTGAGCAAGATTTCTGCATTGTGTGTATTAAGTTCCATAGTCACCTCTAGGCTGTTTCCAAGATTGGTTTATCCGTTCCATCGACAGCTTCTTTTGTGATGCGAACCAATTTCACATTTTCCTGACTCGGTACTTCAAACATGACGTCTAGCATGGTTTCTTCGATGATCGAGCGAAGACCACGCGCACCAGTTTTGCGTTCGATAGCCTTATTGGCGATTTCTTGAAGGGCTTCGTCGTCAAATTCCAACTCGACATCATCATAAGAAAGCAAGGTTTGGTATTGTTTGACCAAGGCATTTCTTGGCTCTTTCAAGATACGAACCAAGTCATCAACCGTCAATTGCTCAAGAGCAGCAAAAACAGGCAAGCGTCCAATCAACTCAGGGATAATACCAAATTTTTGAATATCTTCTGCGATGATTTCTTGCATGTAAGAGCTGTTTTCGTCAATCGCTTTATTATTTTGACCAAATCCGATGACTTTTTCACCCAGACGTTGTTTGACAATTTCTTCAATGCCATCAAAAGCACCACCCACGATGAAGAGAATATTTTTGGTATCCACTTGAATCATCTCTTGTTGCGGATGTTTGCGTCCACCTTGAGGCGGCACGCTAGCAACAGTTCCTTCGATAATCTTGAGAAGGGCTTGTTGCACGCCTTCACCAGAAACATCACGTGTGATAGACACGTTCTCACTCTTCTTAGCAATCTTGTCAATTTCATCCACATAGATAATGCCACGCTCTGCACGTTCAATGTTAAAGTCAGCAGCCTGCAAGAGTTTGAGAAGAATATTTTCCACGTCCTCACCCACATAACCAGCCTCAGTAAGAGCTGTCGCATCTGCGATCGCAAAAGGTACATTCAAGCTCTTAGCCAAGGTCTGGGCAAGGAATGTTTTCCCTGAACCAGTTGGGCCAATCATCAAGATGTTTGACTTCTGCAAATCCACATCTTCCGACTCTTCACGCGTATCGTGAAAATTGATACGTTTGTAGTGGTTATAAACCGCCACTGCCAAGGCACGCTTGGCACGATCTTGACCAATTACATAGTGGTTCAAGATATGGAGGAGTTCGATTGGTTTTGGTACCTCAGACAAGTCTGCTAAAACTTCCTCAGCCAACTCCTCTCGAATGATTTCCTGGGCCAACTCTACACATTCATTACAGATAAAGGCGTTGTTGCCAGCGATTATTTTTTGTACTTCTTCTTGGCTTTTACCACAAAATGAGCAATAAACCATCATATCATTATTCCTATTTGTAGGCATGATTTCCTTCCGTTCTATTCTTTTTATACTGTCATTCTATCTAAAATAAGGTCATGTAAAAAGCATGGATACTATTGACCAAATTAGTAAAGGCATTTAACCAGAGCAGGACAGAAAGTCCATAACGCTTCTTACGAAAAGCCTGTGCTCCTGCAAGCAAGCAAACCAAACACAGCATGGCTGTGAAAAAACCAAATATACTACGTTCCATTAGACTTCCTTTCTCTTGCGGTATTGGATAGTAAAATCATAAGGATTTTTCTCATCTTTGGCGTAAAATTTGCTTGAAACTATTTCAAAAATAGACAAGTCAAACTCTTCAGGAAAATAGGTATCTCCCTCCACCCGAGCATGGATTTGAGTGACAATTACTTCATCCAAATAGGGTTCAAAAGCCTGAAAAATCTGATTTCCACCGAGAATATAAAGATTCTTGTCTTGAGCCTGATACCAATCTAAGACAGACTGGACATCATAAAAAGTAGTAACCCCATCTATCTTTTCTTCTGGATTACGAGTCAAAATCAAGGTCTCCCGTTTTGGAAGCAAGCGACGCCCTATCCCATCAAAGGTCACGCGCCCCATCAAGATAGCATGATTCAGAGTTGTTTCTTTAAAGTGTTGCAATTCTGCTGGCAAATGCCAAGGCAGACGATTGTCCTTACCAATAACACCCTTTTCATCCTGGGCCCAAATAGCTACGATTTTCTTAGTCATGCTTCCATCCTTTTTACTGATAGTACTATTTTATCAAAAAACTCAAAAAAAGACTGGTTTGGAATAGCTTACAGAATAGAAAAAAATCCGTAAGAGGCATCCTACAGATTTTTATATGATTATTCTATTTCTTACAAACCAGGTGCTTGTCCAAGTTCTGCCGCAAGCATCCAAACCGTTTTCTCAAGTTCAGCTTTAGCACCAACAAAGATATCGTTTGTCACATCATCACCTTCTTCATCAGTAACATCCAAAGCTTTTTGGAACAGAGTGATGAGATAACGATAAACATCTAGGACACGTTCCAAGCTTTCTTCAACATTACGGTATTCACCAGCTTCTTCTTCGATTTCACTATGTTGAAGGAATTCTGTCAAAGTAGAGAATGGGCTGCCACCAAGTGTAATCAAACGTTCGCTGATTTCGTCAAGATAGCCATCAAGGCTGTCCATGTATTCATCCATTTTTGGATGCCACACAAGAAAACCACGACCGCGCATATACCAGTGTACTTGGTGCAAAGCAACGTGAGCTACGTACAAATCAGCAACAGCTTGGTTCAATACTTCCTTTGTTTTTGCCAATGCTACTGGCGCTACTTTTGTCAATGATGTTACGTCTTTTACTGCTTCTTTTTTCAATTCTACCATTTTATTTTACCTCGTTTATTATTTTTTGTAACCACTTCTTAATGATTACTACCTTAGTATACTACTAAGTAAAACCAATAGCAAGCCAAATGACTCACATGAGAAAAGTTGCAATAGACTGATAATTTAAGAATTTTTTAGAATGAAACCCAGTCACTTTCAATCTCTCTTAACAGAGATAAAATAAAGAAAAGAGCATACAAATGTACACTCTTTTCTCAGTTTTACATCTTAATACCAGACGCTAACATCCACACGTCCTCGAATCCCTTTAAGAGAGTCAGATGAAGTATATTGCCATCCTTTTTCTCCTGAATAATGAGGATTATTCCAATCAAGCGCATCCGTATAAGCTGCAACCCAGTTTACATGTTGTAAAATATTTGGATGATTCAAACGAGTTTGCAAAAGTTGACGATAGCTATAAACTTTCACGTTTTGGTAACCAGCATGCTTCATGGTTTCCATATACTTATTGATAATTTTAACCCAAGTAGCTGTGTCAGTCGGAGCTTTCTTGGTCTTATTTAAATACTCCCAATTTTCAACATCATAGTAGATTGGATAAGACAGGTTCATCTTATATTTCTTCAAGAGTTCAATAGTCTGTTTGGCATCATTCTCAGCATCTGTTTCATTTTCTGCATAGGTATAAAGATAAACACCATAAGGAATGCCTAGTCGATTAAATTCTTGAATATTATAAGCTAATTCTTTATCTTCTACACCACTATATCCCAAGCGAACAATAACGCCATCAACCCCATTTTCCTGAATAACCTTTTTCCAATCACTAATGCGGCCATTATGCTCACTGACATCAATAACCTTCTTAGCACGGTCAGTTCCGACCTGTTCTTCACGATGGTTAAAGAAATAACGGTGTCCATTTCGATAAACCCAACCAACATTCAAGTCTTTCTTTTCTTTTAACTCACCTGAGTCAGAAAAAATATAGCGAGCATCATCCATGACTAATTCACCAGTCGCCATAGCACCACTTCCTGTCAAATAATAGTTTCCATGCCACTCATCTTGAGCCATGTATCCCCACTTCTTGAAATAATACCACTTGCCATCAATCTTTTGCCACTCTTGATTTGCATAAGAACCATCGGACTTAAGATAGAAGTAAGACGAATAGGCTGGATCATAGAGCCATTCATTTTGCATCATGGCACCTTGACCATTTAGGAAATAACTTCCCTGCCATTGACTTTTAGCTAAATAGCCCCATTTTTTAAAATAGTACCATTTACCTCCAACAGAATGCCATTCCTGGTTAGCATAAGAACCATCAGACTTCAGGTAAAACCAATTCTTATAGGCGTTATCATAAACCCATTCATTCTTAGCCATATAACCACCTGATTTTAGGTAGTAATTGCCCTGCCACTCATTTTGAGCATAACGACCGTCTGACTTAATATAAAACCAAGCCTTATAGTAGTTATCAAAAATCCACTCACTCTTTGCTTTGGAACCATCAGCCTTTACATAATAATCCCCATCCCAGTGGGCAGAAGCAGTGGTCTTTACTCCTGCGCTCGTTTGAGTTTTATTAGAAGACTGATTTTGCTCTGAACTACTTGAAACTGTCGTTGCATCCTGCGAAGTTTTTGCCACTTCAGTTTCATTTGCAGCGACCTGGCTAGTTGCCAATCCTAGTAAGCAGATACTTGCTAATCCAATTTTTCCAATCTTTGTTTTCAATCTTTCCTCTCCTATAAAAAATGGAACAGACATCTCAATGCTGTTCCACCTAGCTTTTGCTACTGATTATTTTACAAAGTCAAGCAAAGCCAAGAAGCTTTCTGCTTCAAGTGACGCACCACCTACAAGGGCACCGTCAACGTCTGGGCAAGCCATGTATGAAGCAACGTTTTCAGGTTTAACAGAACCACCGTATTGAACACGAACTTTGTCCGCCACTTCTTGACCGAAGTCAGCAGCTACAACGTCACGGACAACTTTACACATTTTTTGTGCATCGTCTTGTGAAGCTGATTTACCAGTACCGATAGCCCAGATTGGCTCATAAGCGATAACTGATGCAGCAACTTGATCAGCAGTCAATCCAGCCAATGCAGCAGATACTTGAGCACCTACGAATTCAGCAGCTTTACCAGCTTCGTAAGTTTCAAGTGACTCACCACAACAGATGATTGGAAGCATACCGTTTGCAAAGATTGCTTTTGCTTTTTTGTTGATATCTTCGTCAGTTTCATGGAAGTAGTCACGGCGTTCTGAGTGACCGATAACAACATAGTCAGTACCGATTTCTTTCAAAACTTGTGGGCTTGTTTCACCAGTGAAAGCACCTGCATTTTCAAAGTAGCAGTTTTGAGCAGCAACTTTAAGGTTTGAACCTTTTGCAGCTGCAAGAACCGTTGTCAAATCAAGAGCTGGAGCTGCGATACCTGCTTCAACAAGATCTGATGAAGGAAGTTTTGATGCAACTACTTCAACGAATGCTTTAGCTTCTTCTGGATTTTTGTTCATTTTCCAGTTACCAGCGATAAATGGTTTACGTGACATTTCACATACCTCTTTTTTCAATTTATTTTCTACTTATTTTATCACAATTATACACAGCTTGCAAATCTTACTCGGATTTCAAGCCTGCTTGTAACGATCAATCCTTCCAGAGATCCATAGCATTTCTAAAATCTGCCGATACCTGTGTCAACTGAGGATTGCTTGCTTCTCTCTCTGCCCGCTTGGCCTCTATTTGAGCCACACTTTTGATGCCTTCATGGCGCCAATTTCTCAAAATGGCCTGGATATACTTCCAGTTTGGTTTTCCATTCAAAACCGCTTCACGAAGAGCCTCCTTAATCAAGTCAGCACTGGTTCCATCTTCCTTTAGTGTCTTAGTCAAATCCTCAATCTCAAAAGGAGTCAACAAGCGTCCCAACTCCTGCTGGAAAGTTTCCACCAAATTCTTAAGCTGATTTTGAGGTGTCAACTGGTCTGAACTTGAATGAGCAGCTCCAAGGAAATTATCCAAACGTTCCAATGCCAAACTAGCATCAAAAAGCAATTCGATTTCGCCATTTAATTCGATAGTACGATACTGAAGCAGTCCCCTCTCCGTCAGATTGGAAATGGCCTGATTGACATCCGAAATTTCCTTACCAATCCTTTCAGCAATCTGGCTTGGCGACATTTCATCCAAACCTGTCGTATTTTGCAAATAGAAAAATTGCCAGACCAGAAAATCGTCGCTAGAAGGAAAGAGTTCCTTAAAATGCAAGAGCAGGGCACTCGGTAAAACCAAGTTCCCTGATTTAAAAGCGTCTAAATATGTCATAATTCCTCTTATAAATACCCAAATGCAGATGCATCATCTTCTATTTTTCTCCAGTCAAAAGGGGTTTCCTGATAGACTGCATAATTTACCCAGTTACTGAAAAAGAGGGCTGCTGATGAAGACCAACAAAGACAAGGTGTCTGGTTGACATCATCATCCTTAAAGTAATTTTCTGGAATATGTGGATCTAAACCTGCGTCACGATCTCTAAAATACTCTTTTGCCAAGGTATCACGGTCATATTCCAAATGCCCAAAACTATAAATTTCTCGTAAATCACGACTAGCCAAAATCGAAACCCCAACCTGAGGTCCTTCAGATAAAATCTCGAGATTGGTTTTGTTTAAGACCTCTTCCTTGGAAATCTCCGTGTGCCGTGAATGAGGTGATACATAGCTATCATCAAAACCTCTAAAGAGAAGGTGACTCTCTTTTAGAGTATCCTGAGGATAAATACCTGATAACTTATTGTCCATCTGGTATTTTTCAACCCCATAACGCAGATAAAGACCAGCCTGAGCCCCCCAACAGATATGAAGGGTCGAATAGACATGGGTCTTGGACCACTCGATTACCTGACTGAATTCCTCCCAATAGTCCACTTCCTCAAATGGTAAATGCTCAACTGGAGCACCCGTGATAATCATCCCATCAAAATACTCGTCCTTAACTTCAGGAAAAGTTTTATAAAAGGTCTCCATGTGCTCTGAACGAGTTGTCTTAGAACGGTGGCTTTCCATATAGAGAAAATCAATATCCAGTTGTAGGGGTGTATTAGCCAAATGGCGCAGCAACTGGGTCTCTGTGACCATTTTCTGTGGCATGAGATTTAAAATTAAAATCTTCAAAGGACGGATATCTTGGTGGGCCGCACGTTGATCATCCATGACAAAGATATTCTCTGTCCGTAAAATCTCAACAGCTGGTAATTTTTTATCAATTCGAATCGGCATAACCCTCTCCTAACTGTACTCTTTCAGGAATAATTGCATATGTTTGAAGCCAAATCTCAAACACCTAGTCCTTTTATTATACTGCAAGAAGATATAGTTTTCAATTATACTTTTTCTCTAACTAGCTATAGTCTATTTTTATATCCTAATGTAGAGAAAACAGCCCTAGGGACTGTTTTTGATTAATAATGCATAAGAACTTTGTAATCGTAGTCACCGATTTTTTCACGGCCGTTCAATTCATCCAATTCAACAAGGAAGGCACAACCTGCTACAACACCACCAAGTTTTTCAATCATCTCGATCGTTGCCTTCACAGTTCCACCTGTTGCCAAGAGGTCATCTACGATCAGAACACGTTGACCTGGCTTAATAGCATCTGCGTGCATAGTCAAGGTATCAACACCGTACTCTTTTTCATAGTCAGCAGAAATGACTTCACGTGGCAATTTCCCTGGCTTACGAACAGGCGCAAAACCAATTCCCAACTCAAAGGCAACTGGACAACCCACGATAAATCCACGAGCCTCAGGTCCCACGATCATGTCAATTTTCTTGTCAGTAGCATACTGAACGATTTCACGAACAGCGTAGCTATAAGCATTTCCATCAGCCATCAAAGGACTAATATCACGGAAGGTGATGCCTTCCTTAGGATAATTTTCAATTGTTGCAATATAATCTTTTAAATTCATCTTTTTCTTTCTTTCAAAGTTTTTTACTCTCTATTATAGCATATTTTTTAAGAAAGAAAAAAGGAAAAGTTAACATCAATGATTATCTAACGATTTGACGATTTATGACTAGCCATAGCAATAAAACCCAAGTTCTTTTTATTCTTATCGAACATTTTATACATAGTTAAAAACTGCTTTCTATTCTCCTTTTTACAAGCATTTACACAAATTTTCAAGGTTCCTAGCCAACCTTCGTCATAAATCATACCTGATAATTTCATTAATGTCATTTCACCAGTCAATACTTTCACATCACAATAACCTGATTCTATCATCACCTGTTCCCAACCATCTTGAGTTAAAGGACCCACATTTACATGAATTGCTTGTGACAGTTCCTGTCTGACAGACTCTTTAGCTTCCTTAAGAAGCACATCATGTGTCAAGAGAAGACCTTCAGGTTTTAAAACCCTTAGATATTCCATTACACATTTTTTCTTAGCTTGATCGGCTTGCATAGTCAGCATAGCTTCATTTATAACAATATCAAAACTAGCATCTTCATAAGGAAGTTTCATTGCATTAGCTCTTTCAAAACTGATTAAATGAGCAACACCTGCCGTTTCAGCAGACTTTTTAGCCACTTCTAAAGCTTGAGCATCCATATCAACAGCAGTTATCTTACAACCAAAACGCTGTGCCAACTCAATTGCTGTAGTTCCCCTATTACACGCAACCTCTAGAATTCTCTTTTCTTTTGAAAATCCTCCTTCTGCAATTAACCAATCTGTGGCACGTTTTCCACCTGGGCGTAAGCGTTTTTTCCCCAGTTTTGCTAAAAACTTATGACCTGCTTCTGACATTTGAACACCTCTGTTTTTTTCTTCATTATAACATAAAATGATATTGTCTGACAATTCTAATCTATTTTTTGATGAACTATAATCAAACGCATACAGTCTGCCATGATTATAGCATAAATTTATTAATTAACTCTCTAGTTCGAATTCAATTGCTCACGTAGTATACTCATATAGGTTCACTAGTAGATGGTAACCACGGAGTACTTACATCTCAGATGAACGACATGGCTGTTATACTCAAAAAAAGAAAGGACGAAATGTGTCCTTTCTCGAGCTTAGCTTTCCTTCTACCCACTACAGTTGACAAAGATCCAAAAAAACCTGATGAATCGAATGATTCATCAGGTTTAAACAGATATGTTCATTACAAACAAATCATGTCAATTAGAAAGCTTATTCTTCTTTCTTCTTGCGAGCTACAAGACCAAATCCGCTCAATACTCCGAGAAGTCCAAGTGCTGCAAGGCTAGCATTGTCTTCTGTACCAGTGTTTGGCAATTCACGCTTAGCTTCAGCTTCTTTCGTTGCTGTTGCTTGTACTGGTTGTGCTGGTTGTACTGGAGTAGCCGGTACTTGAGGTTGTGCTGGCTGTTCAGGCATTGCTGGAGTTGCTGGCTCAACTGGTGTTGGAGTTTGAACTTTTCTGAAGATATGTCTGATACTTCCATTTGGATCTGTCACAGTCTTCACATATTCGTAACCTGGAATTGTTTCTGGCTCTTTAGAACCTGGTTCAGACGGTTTCACTGGATTACCATTTTCATCTGTCCAAATTGTAATATTTTGATTACCTGGATTTGGTTGAGGAACAGGTGAAGGTGTTGGAGCTGGTGGTGTTACTTTTTCATAAACATGCTCGACATCACCATTCGGAAGTGGTTTTGTTTCTACGAATCTGTAGCCTGGAATATCCTTCTTAGGTTGTTCCCCTTCTTCTGTTGGAGTATTTGGAATTGGATTTCCATCTTTATCCTTGAAGAATGTTTTCACTTTTTCGTAGATATGCTCAGTATCTCCATTTGGAAGTGGTTTTGTTTCTACGAAGCGGTAGCCTGGGATATCTTTCTTAGGTTGTTCTCCTTTTTCAGTTGGAACTTTTGGAATTGGATTTCCATCTTTATCCTTGAAGAATGTTTTCACTTGTTCATAGATATGACGAGTATTTCCATGCTCATCAGTGATTGTTTCTTTATATCTATATCCTGGAATATCTACCTTAGGTTGTTCTCCATCTTTACTTGGGAATCCTGGAATTTCTTTACCATTTTCATCTACATAGTCTGTTCCTGGACGAACTGTTGGAGTGTATTTCGCAGAAATATCTTTTCCTGCTTTATCTTTTCTTACAACAGTCACACCTTCTCCAGTTCCTACGTAATCTGCTTCTGGAGTAAATGTTACTTTACCATCTTTATCGATAGTATAAGTTCCTTCTCCGTCAACAACCATCTTAGTTGAACCATCAGAGAATGTTGGTGGTACATCTAAATCTACGTCTCCTGTGAACTCTGGAGTTTCAGATTGAGGAGTATTCTTAGGTCCTTCTGTAGTTTTGTCTACAGTCGCTGTTACTGGTGTTACTGTTGGAGTGTATTTAGCCGTTACTTCTGTTCCGTTCTTATCTACACGTTGTACAGTTACTCCTGTAGCTGTTCCTAGGAATTCTGGTTCTGGTGTGAATGTTACTTCTCCAGTCTTAGGATTAATTTTGTATGTTCCTTCGCCTTCAACTGTTACAGAATCAACTGGATCACCTGTCTTAGGATCGATTAGTTTCGCTGGTTCGTCAGTATTAATTTCAACAGTTTCTTCTTTTCCATTGATTTTCACTGATCCACCATTGAATACTGGTGTTCCTGTTTGTGGTTGACCTTTAGGTCCTACTGATGTCTTATCTTCTCCAGTTGGAGTTACTGGCACTACTTTTGGAGTATACTTAGCTGTTACTGGCGTTCCATTCTTATCTACACGTTGAACTTCTACACCTTCTCCTTTTCCAGTAAATTGTGGTTCTGGTTGGAATTTAACTTTACCATCTTCGATTGTGTATGTTCCTTCTCCAGGAATTACTACTGGTTCATCAGTTGGTTCTCCTGTTTCTGGATCAAGAAGTTTAGGTGCTTTTGTTTCATCAATCTCAACAGTTTTTGGTACACCATTAACCGTTACTGTTCCACCTTTGAATTCTGGTAATCCTGTTTGTGGTTTACCTTGAATATCTTTAGATTTAGCTGGTGTTGCTGTTGGAGTTACACCTTTAACTTTAGGTGTATAGCTTGCTTCTACAGGTGTTCCGTTCGCATCTTTCACTTGAACAGTTACCCCTGTTGCTTGACCAGTAAATTGTGGTTCTGGTGTGAATGTTACTTCTCCAGTCTTAGGATCGATTGTGTATTTTCCTTCATCAGGAATCACTATTGTGGTTTTATCAGTTGGCTTCCCTGTTTCTGGATCGATTAATTTCGCTGGTTGCTCATCAGTAATTGTAATTGCAACATCAGTATTTCCTGGTGTGAATTTTGGTGTTCCATTTTGTTCAGCACCTTGTACATCTTCTGACGTAACGTCTTCTCCTGTTGGTTTAACTGGAGTTACCGTTGGAGTGTATTTAGCTTTTACAGGTGTTCCGTTTGTATCTTCACGTTGAACTTCTACACCTGTAGCTGTTCCTGTAAATTGTGGTTCTGGTTGGAATTTAACTTTACCATCTTCGATTGTGTATGTTCCTTCGCCTTCTACTACAACTTTATCAGTTGGTTGTCCTGTTGTTGGATCAATTAGTTTTGGAGCTTTTGTTTCGTCAATTGGAACAACTTTCTCTTCATCATTAACCGTTACTTTTCCACCTTTGAATTCTGGTAATCCTGTTTGTGCTTTACCTTGAATATCTGTTGTTTCAGCTGGTGTCGCTGTTGGTGTTACAGGTTTAATGTTAGGTGTGTACGTAGTTCTTACTGGAGTTCCATTCATATCTGCTGCTTGAATAGTTACCGGTGGAACTTGTCCTACATATGTTTTGTCTTCTGGTGTGTATACTGCAACTGGATCTTTACCAGGTTCTTTTACAAGAGTATACTTACCAATTACTTTATTTGGATCTTTTGGATCTTTTACAACCACTTCATTAGTTGGTTTTCCATCTTCACCTACTAATGTAACTGAACCTGGATTAATCAGTACTGGATCTGATTTAATTGGATTTCCAACTGGATCTTCTAAATCTGCAGTTCCACCTTTGAATGTAATAGGTTGTTTTTGTGTTGCACCTTGTACATCCGTTGATTCAGCTGGCTTAGCTGTTGGTTTAACCCCTACGATTACTGGAGTATAATCAGCTGTTGCCGGTGTATTGTTTTTATCAACACGTTGAACTGTTACTGGTTGTACTGGCCCTACATATGATTTATCTTCTGGTGTGAATTTCACTACTCCTGTAGTCGGATCTAAAGTATATTTACCGATTACATTTCCTTCTGGATCTTTCGCTGGAAGTTCATTTGAAGGAACAGGTTGCTTCGTTTCTGGGTCAAGTAATGTTGCTGGTTTATCGTAATCGATTGGTACTGCTTCATTACCTGGTTTGAAGTAAGGTTTACCATTTTGTTCTTGACCTTGTACTCCTGTAGTCACATTATCGAATCCTTGTGGTACTACTGGTTTAACAATCGGTGTGTATTTCGCAGTAGCTGGTGTTCCATTGGTATCAACACGTTTTACAGTTACACCTTTAGCTACTCCTGTGAAGTCTTTTTCTGGTTGGAAGTGAACTGTTCCATCTGAATCTACTGTGTATGTTCCTTCTCCTGGTACTACTTTTTCAGTTGTTCCATCTTCAAATGTTGCCGGAACTTTATCATCGATTGGGAATTCATCGTCCCCTGGTGTAAAGACTACTTTACTTTGTTGAGGTTTTCCTTGAAGGTTTGTCGTAGTTTTATCTTGTCCTTCTGGTACTACTGGAGTCACAGTTGGAGTATAAGTTGTTTCTACTTTTGTTCCGTTTTTGTCTGCCGCTGTTACTTTAGCTGGGTCTGGTGTTCCAGTAAAGTCTTTATCTGGTTGGAATGTAATTACTCCAGTTTCTGGATCTAAAGTATAAGTACCTACTTCTTTTCCATCTTTAAGAGCTGGCATTGTTGTGACTTCTGCACCTGTTGGATCTACAAGTTTCACTGTAGATTTATCGATTGGCGCTGTTTCGTCACCTTCTTTGAACATTGTAGTAGCATCTTGAGTTTGTGGTTTACCTTGTTTTCCACTTGTTTCTTTTGGTTCTGCAGTTGGTTCTATCGCTTCCACTTCTGGAGTATAATCCCCACTAGATGTAACTTCAACTTTATTTCCTTCTGAATCTGTTGCTGTTACAGCTACTTTAACATCTACTCCTTTTGCTTTACCTTTGAAGCTTGGTTCTGGAGTGAATGTTACTTTACCATCTTTATCGATTGTATATGTTCCTTCTCCTGGTACTACAACTTTACCTTCTTCATCAGCACCTTCTAGTGAGTACTTCGCTGTAGACCAGTCTACATTTGTGCCATCTGGAGTATTAGTTCCTGTATTTAATTCAGAGAAACGATCTTTTCCTGATTTAGATTCTTGAGGTTGTCCTTGTTTTCCTTTAGTTTCATCATTTGATGGTTTAACACCATATACAGTTGGTGTGTAAGTAGTTGAAGATTCTACTACTACTGGTTGACCATCATCTCCTGTTAACGCTACATTAGCTGAAACTGTTAAAGGTTTAGCCGTACCAATAAATCCTGGAGCTGGTGTGAAGTTTACTTTACCTGTGTTTTCATCAATTTCATAAGTACCTTCATCAGTAGTTACAGAATTTACTTTTTTACCTGATACTGGATCAACTAGTTTGTAGTCAGATACTTCTGCATCATTTGGTAAACCAGTCTTGAATCCTGTTTCCATTGAATCAGTTTGTTCTTGACCTTCTGCACCAGAAGATTTTTCAGGTTTAGAAACCACGATGTAGTAAGTTGTTTCTGCAACTGCATCTTCTGTAACTTCTCCTGAATCTGTTTTTCCTACTGTTGGAGTTGTTACAACACCATTTGAGTCAACAGATCTTACTGTTACTTTATAACTTCCATACTCACCTAATGTATATGCTGCGATTTCTGGGTTTGCTAAGTTTTTCTCAGCTGCTGTTTTCAATGCTTCACGAGCTGTTTCTACAGCTTTTTCAGCTGCAAGAGCTTCATCACGAGCTGATTTCACTTTTGCTTCTACATCAGGTAATGCTGCTGCCGCTTTATCTAATTCTGCTTTTAGTGATGCTTGTTGTTCTTTTGCCGCATTTAATTTCTTCTCAGCTAAATCTCTCGCTGTTGGTGAAATTGTACGAAGATTTAAATCGTCTAAAGCTTTTTGAGCATCTTCTACAATTCTATCTTGACGGTCTACTAATTCTTGAATTTTCGCTAATTCATTATTTGCTCCTTGAGCGTTCGCAATCGCTTCTGCTGCTGCTTTTGTTTTTTCTGCTGCAGTACGTTGTGCTTGAATATATGCTTTTTCTTCTGCTTCTGCTAAATTAAATTCTTTTTTAGCTCCACTTGGTGAAGTTACTGTTAATTTAGTTTTAATTGTCTCAGATTGAGCATCATCTGACTCATCGTCAATTTTATCTTCAAATGCTACATTTGCTTTTGGTGATTTCAATAAGTCTACAGAATTCCCTTGAGTATCTGAATAACTTGTTGAAGTTCCAGTTGGTTTATCATTTTGAATAGAAGCTACGTCTGTTCCTGTTGCTTCACGGAAAGCTACATATCCTTTAAATCCTGAATCTGTAGAAATCTTCCATCCAGCATTTGATTTTTCAGCAGTAACTGTAGACCCATCAGAAGCAGTCCATGTATTTGTTGCTGAATCATAAGTTACAGTAACCGTAACTCCTTTTGTATCAGCTGTTTGCGCTTTTGGTAATGCAGTAACTGTACGAGTTACATCTCCTACGGCTGTTACTTCACCATTCTTACGAATTTCTGCAACTTTTTCTGTTAAAGTAGCTGCTGAAGATGTTGCATTCCATGTACGAGTGAATTCGTATACAATATAGTCAACACTACCATCTGCTTTTGCATCTGTATAAACACGACGTTCTGTTAATGTTGTAGTTCCATCTCCATTGTCTTTTAAGACATATGCGTCTTCATTTGGAAGCGTATATTTACCAGTTGCACTATTAAATGTAGCTGTATATTCTTTATTATTTGCATCTTTCACTTTCACAACTTCACGTTGTAAGTCTGCACGAACTTTATCAGTTGTTGCTTTCGCTACAATACTATCTACTCCAACATATTGTGTAGAGTCTGAAGTAACAGGAATATTAATTTTAGACGCTGCTGTTGCTGAAGCATCTCCTAATTGATCTCCTTCTTTTACAGCTGTATTAGTAGTTCCTGCAGCTACAGTCCATTTACCGTCTTTTACAACTAATTTTGTAACTGTTCCATCTGGCATTGTGATTTCTGCTTTATTAGCACCGTTAGAAACAGATACTGGAACTTTTGTTGCATACGCTTCAACATTAGATACAGTAATTTTTGGAGCTACTGCAATCGTAATATTTTCATGAGCTTCTTGACCATACATATTCCAATCCTGATTTTTCGCATTGGTTGTATTATTATAGTCTTTGGCGTAAACATTTGCTGTATAAATTCCAGCTTCTGACGCTGTTCCTGTAATATTTCCAGTTTTTGGATCATAATTTAATCCTGGTACAACATCATTTATCGAAGTTTTACTTCCCGTAAAATTACCATTTAAGGCTGTGTGGGCTGTGACAGTTTGTGGTCCGTTCTCGGTATTTACTTTAGATCCATCAACTGCAGTAAAAGTTGCTCCATTCGTGCCTCCAGGAGCCGTTTTTGAACCGGCAACAACTTTTTCTCCATTACTTCTGTATACATAACCAGTTCTTTCATCACGACTCATTCCATCGTTATCAACATATTTAATATTATGGTTCACTTCATCTCCAATTGTGACCATTGTAGATTTACCTTTAATTAATGGAGCTGTTGAGTCTTGCCATCCAACCCATCCAGCTGTTAAGTCACGGAAAGTAATATCTTGAGTTTGACCGTCTTTTTCAACAGTGACGATATAACGCATATCATAAACACCATTTTGAAGAGTAGATGCTACGTATCCTTCTACAGTATCTGTTTTTTCATTATATCCTGTACCAGGAACTAAGTTACTTAGTTTGATATCTTTAATTTTATATCCCGCAGCTTCTGCTTCTGGTGATAAAGTGAAACGTTTTTTAGCATCAGTGATATACACGTAGTGATTGCCTTGTTCATATGTGTATCCATAAATTTCTGTCGCTAAATATTCATAAGATCCACCCGCACCCCATATTGTATTCCCATTAGTTTTTCCTGTAGCACGAAGTTTCCCTTTCCATAGAGCAGCTTCACGACCAAGTTTCTGAGCTTCTGTTTTTGATAAAGGAATATCAGTACGACCACTTATCCCTGCTTGTCCACTATTAGCCGCAGGCACTTCTGTATTCTCTGATTGATAACCATGAACATAAATTTTGTAATTGTTGTTACCATCTAATACTTTGTAAGATTTACCAGTAGCTCCATTGAATTCGCCATTTTCTTTTCGTAATTCTGTGGAAGCTGCTGTATATCCTTCGTTAGCTGAAAGAGCTACCGCGAACTTACCATCACGGTTAATCCCTGCATTTTTCAACTCGTTGTAGACTGCAAGGATTGATTCGTTAAGGCGTTCCAATTGTGCATCTACTTGCTCTTTTGTGACACTCTTATCAACCAAAAGAGCCTTAGTTTCAGCAAGTACTGTTTGGTTCTTAGCGACTGCCGCTGTAACTGCTGCCTTGTTTTCTTCTTTGACATCAGCCTTAGCAAGTTCAGTCTCAGCTAATTTGTTTGTTACTTCAGCTTCTGATGATACTTGTGTAAGAGTTGTTGTTGCTACTGAAAGAGCTTTCTCAGCTGGAGTAGCTTTCTTTTCAGCTTCAGCTTTCGTAGCTTCTTTTTCAGCTGCTTGTTTGTTATCGAAACCAGCAGTATTTGACTCAGTAACAACTGTGCTCAAAGCTGATACAGTTTCGGCTTGGGCATCTACATCAGCTTGGTTAGATTCAGCCTTAGCAAGAGCTGCTTTAGCTGTTACCAATACTTCCTTAGCTGAATTTACTACTGTAGCATCCGCATATTTTGCAGTTGAAAGTTTAGATTCTAAAGTCGCGATACTTGCTTCCAGTATTGCCTTGTTTACTTTTTTAGCTTCTTCTACTTTAACTTCAGGTTTTGCTTCTGTAGTATGCTGATCTGATTTTCCAGCTGGAGCTGCTACTACTTCAGTTTCCGTACCTTGTACTTCCGTCGCAGATACTGCGCCGTTACCAAGGAATATCAATCCAGCTGCAATAGCTACTGATGCTGCACCGAAACTATACTTACGAATACCGTAACGAATGTACTTTTCCGTTCGAAAATCTTTCTGCTTGTCCTTCATTTTTGACAAATATCCTCCATAAAATAGTCTGTTTATTAGCGATATTAATAGCCAAGATGATACATAAAAAGACCCCTTTATATTTTCTAAAATACTTAGAGGATTATCTTTTAGATAGTACCAGCAAACACCATCAATATTCAAAGTTATTCTACCATGTTTAAGTTTTTTTAGCAATAAATATGATAACAAATAAATAATTGTTTAAATTATTACTTATATAGTGACTTTATCTTTATAAAACAAATATTTTTATTGATATTTTATCTTATTTCATACAAATAAAGTCCTTATCCTGATATTGTATAAAATGAAATCTTATTTCTATATTTTATGTGTTATTATATTGTTTCATCTGGTAATAATATTTAAATTTACATTATATAAGTATTTATAGCTATATTATATCTATTGTCGATAAAATATAAACTTTATCTTACTTTATATATAATATGGAATTTTAAAATTTAATATATAGATAAAAATAAAAATTCCTCTCTTAAAACTTAAAAGAGGAATTTTTATCATCCACAATTAACATGCATAATTATAATACCATGTTTTCAAATATTTTGCAAGCACTTTTTATTTTGAACCGTCAAATCTCTTATAAATCTTTCGCTTTTTATTTTATTTTTTTAAATCTCATTAAATAATATTTTTATTTGATGAGTTTTTAAACAAACATCCGAATATAACGTACAGTTTTTCACATTCATCTTTCAATTGAATATTTTATGTTTTCGTTATTTTTATAACCTAAATATTATATTTACGGCCGTTTTATAAGCTTTTGTTAACATTTTTTAAGAATCTATACACTTATCTATGCATCTACCATTAATACCTCTAGAAAAAATCGTTCGGATTTTATCCCATAACCTCAACAATTTCAATAATAGAATACAAAACTTTCTCTAAATTTTTTTAATTATTTTTTCTACTAAATCATAAAAGAAAAAACGAATGAAGCCACATCGATTCTTTAGAATCAATAACTAAAGACAAAAAAACGAGCACTTTCGCACTCGTTCTCTGATATAAACTACTGATTAAAGTGAGTTTACGTCAACTTTGATACCAACACCTTGAGTAGTTGTGATAGTCAAGTTTGTTACGTAAGTTCCTTTAGCTGTAGCTGGTTTTGCTTTTTGGATTGTTTCGTTGAAAGCTTTGAAGTTTTCAACCAATTTTTCAGCTTCAAATGATACTTTACCGATGATTGCTTGAACGTTACCTGCACGGTCAGCACGGTAAGTGATTTTACCACCTTTAGACTCTTCAACCGCTTTAGCAACATCCATTGTTACAGTACCAGTTTTAGGGTTTGGCATCAAGTTACGTGGTCCAAGGACACGTCCAAGACGTCCAACAAGAGCCATCATGTCAGGTGTAGCGATAACTACGTCGAAGTCCAACCAACCGTCGTTGATTTTAGCAACAAGGTCATCTTCACCAACAAAGTCTGCACCAGCAGCTTTTGCTTCTTCAGCTTTTGCACCACGCGCGAAAACAAGAACGCGTGAAGTTTTACCAGTACCGTTTGGCAATACCATTGCTCCACGGATTTGTTGGTCAGCTTTTTTAACGTCGATGTTCAAGTTGTAAGCAACTTCTACAGTTGCGTCAAATTTTGCAAAGTTAGTTTCTTTTGCAAGTGCTACAGCTTCTTCTACGCTGTATGCTTTTGTGCTGTCGATTTTCTCAAGAGCAGCACGAAGTTGTTTGCTTTTTTTAGCCATTTTCTATTCTCCTTGTAAGTGGTTCAATCGATTTTCATCTCCCACGTCACTTCTCGAAATGATGAAGTCTTGCGGGTTATATTGGGGGTGTTATTGATTAGTCAACAACAGTGAATCCCATAGAACGAGCAGTACCTTCGATCATACGCATTGCAGACTCTACGTTTGCTGCGTTCAAATCTGGCATCTTAGTTTCTGCAATTTCTTGTACTTGTGCACGAGTAACTGTAGCAACTTTAGTTTTGTTAGGTGTACCTGATCCTTTTTCAACACCTGCAGCTTTTTTCAAAAGAACAGCAGCTGGTGGTGTTTTAGTGATGAAAGTAAATGATTTATCTTCGTAAACTGAGATAACAACTGGAATGATCATACCAGCTTGGTCAGCTGTACGAGCGTTGAACTCTTTTGTGAATCCCATGATGTTGATACCAGCTTGACCAAGAGCAGGTCCAACCGGTGGAGCTGGTGTAGCTTTACCAGCAGGGATTTGCAATTTTACAAGTTTTTCGACTTTTTTAGCCATTTTTAAATCCTCCTTTGTGGTTTTGGCGGTAATTAAAGATTTTTACCTCCCACAAGCATGCTTTACACATACTCATCTATTATACACTATTTATCTAGAATTGCAAGAGAAAAGTTTATTTTTTATACTCAATGAAAATCAAAAAGCAAACTAGGAAGCTAGCCGCAGGCTGTACTTGAGTACGGCAAGGCGACGCTGACGTGGTTTGAAGAGATTTTCGAAGAGTATTAATCGACGTAATCTCCGCCTTCAAAGCCGTAGTATTCTTCCAAACTGAGACCACTGGCAGCTATTTCTTTGGCTTCTTTTCCGACATAACGAAGGTGCCATTCTTCAGCCATATAGCCTGTTTCTTTTTCTTTACCTTTGAGATAACGGACAACAAAGCCATAATCAGCCGCATGGTCCAAGAGCCATTGGGCTGCTTTTTCTTCTGTTACCAAATCACCATCAGTTCCAATAACATCAAAGGCCAAGCCAGTTTGGTGTTCACTATAGCCAGGTCGGGCAGAGTAACGGTCAGCAGCTGCCTTTCCGTCTTGATTAACATAATCTTGATAGAGCTTGGTCTGAGTTTCATAACTTCTAAAGCCACTGTAATGGTCACTAATTGGGAAACCTGCCTCTTGCATCGCTTTGATGAGTTTGACCAACTCAGCCTTGGCTGTTGGATTTTCCCCTGGATTGTAGTCTTTTGACAATGGGTAGTGTTTATTGGCTACGATGATTTCATCGTATTTCCCTTGGATGCTGTAGTAGTCTCCTTTATTGCTAACTTCTGCCTTTTTCTGACTAGAAGCTTGAGATTTGCTGCCTACAGTTCCTTCCGGTTGACTGCTTTGCTCCGTCTTTTGAGTATTTTCTTCAAGTTTCGTTTTTTCTTGCGAACAAGCTGCAAGAGTCAATGCTAGTAAACCAGATAAAATGACATATCTTTTTTTCATTTCTTTCTTCCTCTCTCTTAGGCCAAATGCTTCTCTAATTCATGAGATAAGATTTTAATCATCTCTTCCAGCTCTGGCGATTGTACTTGGCAATCTTCTGCTGCCATTTCTTCCCAGGGCACCCACCAGACTGGGCCACGGCCATTAAGTCCGTGCCCCTTCATATCACCTGCTCTTCGCGGAAAAAGATGCCAATGAGCGTGGGCATCGCCATTTCCTAGCAGTTCGATATTCATTTTCTCAGCAGCAAAGGCCTTGGCAACTGCCTCTTGGACCACACTCATTTCTTCTAGAAAACGGAGTCTTGTCTCCTTTTTCAAATGGTGCAATTCGGTGACATGTTCCTTGGCTAGAAAGAGACTATAGCCTGCAAAATACTGGTGGTCTCCAATCACAAGATAGCCTGTTTCCAACTCTTTGACAAAATAGGGATTTTCTCCCTTCTTGATGAGCTCAATTCTCTGACATATAAGGCACATATTAGTCTCCCAATTCGCTCTTAAGATAAGCATCAACCATACGTTCCGTTGCGGCCACCGAATCAATATGAGTACGCTCATAAGAATGACTAGACTCGATACCAGCACCTAGAAGAGCATGTTTGACTTCTGCACCTGCAGACATAGCCGCTGAAGCGTCCGAACCATAAAACGGATAGATATCCAGCTTAAATGGAATATCTTGTTCTTTAGCCAAAGCAACCAAGTGTTGACGGAAGTCATAGTGATAAGGCCCTGAAGCATCCTTGACACAGATAGACACTGTGTACTCATCTGTTTGCTGGTCATCTCCCATAGCTCCCATATCCACAGCCAGATATTCAACTACCTGAGCAGGGATATTAGAATTAGCACCGTGGCCCACTTCTTCAAAGACTGAAAAAGCAAAATGGGTTGTTACAGGCAACTCAATCTTCTCTTCCCTATAAATACGAAGCAGGTTAAGCAAAATCGCTGCGCTGACCTTATCGTCCAAATGACGAGACTTGATAAAGCCCGTCTCTGTCACCACAGTTCGTGGGTCAAAGCTGATAAAATCACCGACCTCAATACCAAGAGCACGAGTTTCTTTTTCACTAGTTACTTTGGCGTCCAAACGCACTTCCATATTGTCCTGCGTGCGTTCTGCAGTTCCTGCATCCTTGTAGACATGGCAAGAAGTTTGGTGGATGAGGATGGTTCCTGATACTTTTTCACCTGTGCTGGCCACATGAACGGTACAGTTTTCACCTTCAATCATATTCCAAGGAAAACCACCGATACGATCCAGTTTAAGACGGCCGTCTGGTTTGACAGCACGGACAATGGCCCCCAGCGTATCCACATGGGCAGTCACATAGCGATGCTCTTCATCATTTTGACCTTTAATGGTCACATTGACACCACCCTTGGCTGTACGAACCGGCTGGTAACCAAAAACTTCTAGAGTCTTGACTAAATAGTCCGAAATCTCCCGAGTGAAGCCCGTTGGCGATGCGATGGCTGTCAGTTCTTTGATATATTCTACTGTTTGATTCATTTCTTCACCTCTTTTGCTACCTATTATAACACATTTATCATCGGATAAAAAAAGAAAATCACTCCTGTAGACTTGGCTACAAAAGTGATTTTAATGATTATTCCATTTCAAAAACATCGCTTTCTTGCTTGTTTGGTAGAACCAATGAGAGCAAGATTCCGACAACGGCTGGTACTAACCATGGAAGTGATGCCTTGGCAAAAGGAAGAGCGTTGACAAGATTCGCAAGAAACTCAACCTTAAACGAGCTTCCTAATACGCTTGCAATGGCAATAGCTGTAACCACAGCAATTGTCAACTGCATACCTGGTTTTGAAAGGGCAACAAATTTGTTGACAATGACAATCATAACGATAGCAATCGTGATTGGGTACAAGATAACCAGTACTGGAATGGAGTACTTGATAATCGCATCAAGACCCAAATTGGCAATAGCAAATCCAATCAAGGTAAAGGCTGTCGCATAAACCTTGTAGCTGATTTGTGGGAAGCGCTCATTAAAGAACTCAGCTGTTGACACAATCAAACCAACTGTTGTTGTGAAGCAGGTTACGGTAACCATAGCTGCAAGGAAGAGTTGAGATGTTGAGCCAAAGATTTCTTGAGTCGCTTGTGACAAGATGTAAACACCTGGTGTTCCACCCTTCATCGCTTCAGCTGGTACTGGGAAATGATTCCCAAGGAAGCCTAAACCGATGTAAAGAGCGCTGAAGGCAAGGGCAACAACGATACCAACAACCCAAATGGTTGAAATGTATTCTTTCTTACTTGAAAATCCAAGTTGTTTCAAGGTTTGAACTGCGATTACACTGAAGGCAACTGAGGCAAGGGCGTCCAAGGTATTGTAACCTTCTAGGAAACCTGTACCAAAGGCAGAAGCTTGATAAGCAGCTGAAGCAGCTTGAGGACTTGTTCCACCGTATTTGAAAGCTCCCAGAACAACCAAGATAACAATCAAAATCGCAAAGACTGGCGTTAAAATACGGCCGATACGGTCTAAGATTTTTGATGGATTAAGCGAAATCAAATAGGCTGCTGCAAAATACAGAACTGTAAAGACAATCAAACCAAGACCTTTATTGGCATCCGACAAAAGAGGCTTAATTCCTACTTCGTAAGCTGTTGTAGCTGTACGTGGGATAGCAAAGAATGGACCGATTGACAAGTAAAGAACTGAGAGGTAAAGAGTCGCAAACCAAGGCGCTATCTTTGTTGAAATCTCGTAGATATATCCTTTAGGATTTAGCGTTCCAATAATAAGAGTCAAGACGGCGATACCGACGCCTGAAAAGACAAAACCTGCGATGGCAGGAAGAAAATGTTCTCCAGATAGAGCACCTAGAGAAGGCGGAAAAATCAAGTTCCCCGCACCAAAAAATATTCCAAACAGGAGTAAACCTGTTAGGGCACCTTTTTTAGCCATGAAAATCTCCTTCATATTTATAAAATACTGACCTAGTATATCATGAATAGGAGTATGAAAAAAGCTTCACGAAGTAAATATTGAATGTTTTCAAGATTCTTAAAAATAAGAATTATCTAAAAACAAAATTCTCCTACCCAGTCCACGCCAAGTAGGAGAAAATTCTAATGTTTATACTCTTCGAAAATCAAATTCAAACCACGTCAGCTTCACCTTGCCGTACTCAAGTACAGCCTGCGGCTAGCTTCCTAGTTTGCTCTTTGATTTTCATTGAGTATTAAAGTTCTTCAAAGGCCATCATGCCACCTTGTACATTGAAAACCTCATAACCTTGTTCTGATAAGAATTGGCAAGCACGCGCCGATCTCATTCCAGATTTACAAATAACATAATGTAACTGATCCTTGTCCAACTGATCATAAGTATCAGCTAATTGACTCAGAGGAAGATTCTGAGCACCTTCTAAATGAAGAGCTTCAAACTCATCCACTTCTCTCACGTCCACTAGAGAAAGTTGGTCGTTTTGGTAAAGCTGGTAAAATGCGTCAAAGGCTATTTCTTTCATTCTTTTTCTCCTAAAATAGTTTTAATTTTTTTTTTCAAATCTGGCACTACTTCTGACTCAAACCAAGGATTTTTGGCCATCCAGATTTGATTTCGAGGCGAGGGGTGTACCAGTGGAAAATAGGTTGGCAAGTAGTTCTGGTAGTGTTTTACCCGTTCTGTCACCTTGCCACTGATTTTCTCCTTTAAATAGTAGGCCTGGGCATATTGGCCAATCAAGAGGGCCAATTGAATATCTGGTAATTCTTGCAAGAGCTGCGGATGCCATTTTTCAGCAAAGCCAGTTCTCGGTGGCAGATCACCTGACTTACCATGCCCTGGAAAGTAAAAATCCATAGGAAGAACAGCAAAATAACCTGAATTGTAAAAGGTGTCCTCATCCACACCTAGCCAGTCCCGCAAGCGGTCACCACTCTTGTCCTTCCAATAAAGGCCTGCCTCTTGGGTTTTAAGCCCCGGTGCCTGACCGATGATATTGATGCGAGCAGTCTTTGGCACTGCAAAGAGAGGCTCAATGCCACGCTCTGTATAGCTGGCATTCTGTGGATCTGACATAATAGCCTGCTTGATTCTTTCAATTTGAGACATCTACTTTCCCTCCAAAAAGAAGTCTAAGCATACAATCTCAGACTTCTATCGTTTTATTTGATCAATTCGTAAATAGCTTCGGCATAGATTGCTGCTGCTCGGAAGAGATCATCCAAGGCGATAAATTCATTGGCTTGGTGCATGGTGTCAATTGAGTCTGGGAACATGGCACCATAGGCAACACCGCGTTCGAGCAAACGACCAAAGGTTCCACCACCGATGACTTGCTCGTGACCTTTAAGACCAGTTTGTTTTTCATAAACATTCAACAAGGTTTGAACAAGTGGATCTTCCATTGGCACATAGTGAGGGGTATGACCGTGCTCAGAAAGGCTAACAGAAGCAACTGGCAAGTTTTCAAGGATTGACTTGATTTGTTCTGGACTTGTTCCTTTTGGATAGCGGATATTAAGGGCAATGGTATTATCAGCACTTGTTTCATCAAAGCGGAAGACGCCAGCATTCATAGAAAGGGCACCCATCTTTTCATCCACATGGGCAATCTTGAGATTTTCACCCTCATGGTCGTTCAAGAGAATTTTACCAGCGATGTCAAGGTAGTCTTTAGCTGGTCCTGCAAAGTCAAACTGACTGAGGAAGAGAGCTAGGTAAGTTGCACCATTGACACCTGAAGCAGGCATAGCACCGTGGGCTGATTTACCAGTGATCGTCACCTTGTATTGGCCAGCTTCTTCTTGAATTTCTCCTCTGAGTTTGTGTTCTGCAACAAAGGTGTCTAGTTTAGCTTGCAAGTCAGCCAAATCACCTGAAACGACTGCTGTTGCTGATTCTGGTACCATATTTTCACGTAAGCCACCTGTAAAGCTGTGAAGACGGGCTGCACCTGTATTTTCTCCTGCAAAGTGGAGGTATTCCGTGATATTTCCTTTTTCACCATTGATGATAGGGAACTCAGCATCTGGAGAGAAACCGAAGTCTGGTTTTGCAAGTCCTACATGCTCGAAGTAGTAGTCCATGTCTGCCCAGCCTGACTCTTCGTCTGTTCCGACGATGAAGCGAACTTTCTTAGAAGTTGGGAGGCCCAATTCTTTGATGATTTTCAAACCATAGTAACAAGCTGTTGTAGGTCCCTTGTCATCAGAAGCTCCACGCGCATAGAGGCGACCATCTTTGATAGTTGGTGTGTAAGGGTCTGTGTCCCAACCGCTACCAGCTGGAACCACGTCCATGTGGGCAAAGATTCCGAGAACTTCTTCTCCATCACCAAATTCAAAATGTCCTGCGTAGTTGTCAACATTTTTAGTTGGGTAGCCATCGCGGTCTGCGATTTCAAGGAATTTCTCCAAAGCTTTTACCGGCCCAGGTCCAAATGGATGCTCAGCATCAACCTTGCTATCATCTCGTTCTGAGTTGATTTCCAAAAGGCTAAATAAGTCAGCCAAGAGGTCTTCTTTGCGTTTTTCTACTTCTGCTGTAAAATCAATTGCTGTCATTTTTTCTTCTTTCTATCTTTTCTCGATGATTTCATCTACTGGCAAGCGATAGCTTGGTTCCAATTTTTCGTCTGTGTATCCCACTGTAATCAAGAGTTCTGGGCGGAAGCGGTTTTCGATGTCCAAAACTTCGTTGACTTTTGATTTGTCAAAACCAAGAATAAGATTTGAACCGATTCCTTGGTCTGTAAGAGCCAAAACCAAGTTCATGGCAACCAGACCTGCATTGAGGGCTAGGTAGTCGCTGACTTGTTGTTCATTGTAACGGGCAAATTCAGCTGGCAAATTCTTCATAAAATATTGAAGTTGCTCTTCAGAAAAGTTATTAGCACCACCAACTCGGGCAATCTTACGAGCACGTTTAGCCAAATCTGTGTCTGTAAACAAGGCAATAGTTACAGGCGCTGATGATACCTGCTCAAAATTTGAACCGTAAGCCAATTTTGCCAATTCAGCATTTTTCTCACGAACCACTACAAATTTCCAAGGCTGGCTGTTGTGGGCACTTGGTGCCAAGGTTGCAATTTCGATAGCCGTACGCACATCTTTTGGATCAACTGGCTTATCAGTGAAATGCTTAGTCGCATGACTTTTTTTGTTTAATTCAAGAAATTTCATAATCGATTTCCTTTTCTAATTCTACTGCTTCCATTCTACCATATTTTGAAAGAGCTTGCAGGGATTTTTCATAGGAAAAAAACTGGAACAAGGATAAGCAACCGAATGAAGAAAATCATTTAAATCAGGAATCCCCTCATCCAGTTCCAATTAATTTTCAGTTACTTAAAGGAACTAGTCTATCTTATATTCTGACTTTATAGCCTCCAAGAAATTCTTCACATCCTCTACATACCCATGCTTTTCTATTAAGCTGGCTAAGAGTTCCAGATTGTGCCCCTGATAGTTGTCTTCTCTTCGCAACTCTTCATACATTTCGATAAAGGGAAGTCCCTTGGACTTGGCCAATTCTAACTCCGCTTCATAGTCATAAGCGACTTTACGAAATAGGATATTGACCAATTCCCCATCTTCCACTTCTATCACGGCATACTGGGCACGGTGATTTTTTAACGCCTCCCAATCAAAATAGGGCATGCCAATCGTACCTGGATTGATGATTTGTTGCCCTTGGCTTCCATAACGAAGCAACTGCTTGTGGACATGACCATAGACTGCCACGTCCGTTTCCGCATCTAGCAGTTGGTCAAATTTATCTGTATCATTCCCAACCAGTAGATCCCCACCATAGTTTTTTTCAGGTAAATTATGAGAGAGAGAAAAGCGCAGTCCGTCAACTTCTTTCTTTTCCAGCATAGGTAAGTTTCGTAGCCAGACAATCGTTGCAGGATCCATTCGCTCCATCAAAAACTGGGTCATTCGCATTGATTGGATTTCTTGTGGATGTTCCAAACCATATTCTCCATCCAAGGCCTCAAGGACACAATCATCCCAATTGCCTCGAACACTTGCCGTGATAGGAAGGTCCTTTAGCAGGGCGACCAAGTCATTTGCACCTGGACCAGGAAGAAAAATATCTCCCAGAAGCCAGTATTCACTGACTCCTTGATTTTTAGCATCTGCGATCACTGCTTCTAAGGCCGTCGCATTGCCATGAATATCTGATAAAATTGCGATTTTATGGTTCATGATGATCTCCTTCTGTTTGATAATCTACTCTTTCTTCCGCCACTTGAGCTAATTCCACTTCTTCCTGCGGGTTCAACTTTCTTTGCACAGCCTCTGCTACTGCTCTCGGTACTCCAACTTCGACAATCTCATCCACACTGGCTTCCTTGATTTTAGTCAGAGACTTGAAATGTTTCATGAGATTCTGCTTGCGTTTAGGTCCCAGACCGTCAATTCCATCCAGTTGTGAAGAAAAGGAATTTTTGGAGCGCAGTTGGCGGTGGAAAGTAATGGCAAAGCGGTGCACCTCATCTTGAATGCGTTGCAAAAGGAAAAATTCCTGAGAATTACGAGATAACTCCACCACCTCAAGCGGATCTCCGAAGAGCAATTCATGGGTTTGGTGCTTGTCATTCTTTTGCAAACCTGCAATGGGGATATCCAAGCCTAGCTCTTCTTGGATGACCTTCTTAGCGATATTGACTTGACCTGGTCCCCCATCAATCACAATCAAATCTGGAGGAGTCAAACCGTCACGCTGTACTCGACCATAACGTCTGCGAATAACCTCTCGCATACTAGCATAATCATCTGGCCCCACAACTGTTTTTATCTTGTACTTACGGTAATCCTTCTTACTAGGCTTGCCGTTAACAAAGACCACCATGGCTGAAACAGGACTAGTTCCCATGATATTAGAATTATCGAAGGACTCGATGCGAACCGGAGTCGGAATTTGGAGCAAGCGTCCCAGATTTTCAATAGCCCCCTGAGTCTTTTCAACAGATTTCTCTAGCAGGTTGAATTTCTGCTCTAGGCTGACTCGAGCATTCTTTATAGCCAAATTGACCAACTGTTTTTTCTCACCACGCTGAGGCTTAAGAATCTTGGTATCCACCAAGGCCTTAACCGCTTCTTCGTCAATATCCTGTGGAATCAGTACCTCATTGGGAACCAGGTGGGATTTTTCTTGATAGAATTGTCCCACATAGGTCAAGAAGTCCTCATCCGGATCGTTGTAGTAGGGAAAAAGATTGACATCGCGCTCAATAAGCTTGCCCTGACGAACAAAGAAAACCTGAACACACATCCAGCCCTTGTCCACATAGTAGCCAAAGACATCCCGATTTTGGAGATCCTTGGCCATGACCCGTTGCTTGGTTCGAAGTGTTCCAATAGCCTGAATCAGGTCACGGTATTCTGCCGCACGTTCAAACTCCATAGACTGGGCTGCAGCTGCCATTTTGCCCTTGAGATCATCGATGATTTTGTCATCCTGTCCTTTTAGGAAATCAGAAACCTCCTGAGCCATAGACTTGAAATAGGACTCATCTTTTTTACAGATGGTGTGGGCCATACATTGGCCGATATGGTAGTAAAAACAGAGCTTAGACGGTGGATTGGTACACTTGCGAAAAGGGAAAATCCGATCCAGCAACCGCTTGATTTCATTGGCTGCCCCCACATCTGGATAGGGACCAAAGTAGAGACCTCCGTCTTTTTTGACCTGACGGGTGATAATCAAACGAGGATAGCGTTCATTGGTGATTTTGATGAAAGGATAAGACTTATCATCCTTGAGCATGATATTGTACTTGGGCTTGTTTTCCTTAATCAGGTTGATTTCTAAGAGAAGTGCCTCAATATTAGACTCCGTAACGATAAATTCAAAATCCACAATTTCAGACACCAAGGCCTCTGTTTTGGTATCATGACTTCCACGGAAATAAGACTTCACGCGGTTACGCAGATTTTTAGCCTTTCCTACATAGATAATGGTGCCGTTTTTATCCTTGTGAATGTAGCAACCAGGACTGGTTGGCAAGAGCTCTAGTTTTGATTTAATCAAGTTATTCATAGTTCCATTATAGCAAAAAAGTAGGGAAAGATAGTCCCCTACTCATTGGTCTCATATATTTTTCGAAGTCTTGCAACATCCTCTTCCTGGATACCATAAAAGGAACCTGCAGGTTGCATGACAGACTTCTCATCTGTATGGTCCAAGCCAATCGCATGCCCCAACTCATGTTCTGCCGTATGGACAATGCGCTCATAGGAATAGCCATAGTCAGGATTGGACAGATAATAATGATTCAACCGCACCGTTACGGATAAGAATTGCCCTGTCAAGAAATTTGTCTGACTTTCCGCCTCTCCTGCCACAGGAGTGTTTCCGTCGTTCATCTCAGTAACCAAGATATCTGCCTTGCTGGCTTCAGTGACAATTTCAAAGTTAAAAGCACCCGTTTGATTCCAGTTCTGAATTGCTTCTAAATACGCCTCTTGAAATCCTGAATCCATCTGAGGATCCAGGTAAATACGAGCTAAAGCCTGTGGCCACCTTCCTTCAGAGTGTTGGTGGCTATCTGTCTTGTTCAACTTAGGCAGTTGGCCTGTTTTTTCCCATTGGTCGATACTTTGTTGACCAATTTTTACTGACCGTTCTGCTTGCTTTAGCGCTCCTTGAAAATCACCGTTCAGATACCAGAGAAGTCCAAAAGCAAAAGCACACAAAAGAAAAGCTATCCAAACTAGACGCCAAAACAAACGCCACACAAAAGAAAAGAAAACCCCTATCAAACGAAAAATCCAGCGCATGTCTCTCAACCTTTCTAGAAAATAAAGTCTATTTTACTAAAATAAGCTGAAAGAAAGCTAAATACTGGCTTTTTCATCTTAACGTCCTAATATTTTTTTGAATAACTGAATAGTTTTGTATTTTAAAGGCGATGGATGATAACGGAAAGTACCTGCTTTGCGTACAATATAGCCATTAAAATTCTGTTTAAAACGCAAAACACCATCACTTCCATCAAAAATCCCTTGAATCCCTAGGAAGTTGTATTGATGGATATTCCGTTGCATTGTCTGCTTCATCGCATGATATTGAAGTAAAAATGGAGCTGAAAACTTCTGATACTCTGCGTACGACCCCCCAAACAAGTACGTTGCCTCTGTATTTGTGTAGATTATTAAAGCACAAGCTAGAGCAACATTGTCAGACTCACTATCCAAACTAGTTAGAAAATCTTTTTTCTTTTGCAAAGCTTGGTATTGCTGGTGAAATTGTTTCGACTTCTTGTCAAGAATAGCCATCTTCACATTTAAAGCATCTATAGACTGTTGTGGATTGACTTCAGCAATTAGGAAATCCGCCTTATCTCCAAACATATCATACAATTTCATGTAATAATCTAAATTCTTATCCTCAAAACCTTGTCTTTTACCTGTTTCTTCGATAATTTTTTTGAATATTGGAATTTCTTCCCGTTCTGCATTGCGAATAAGAATATTAAAATCAAAAGCTGATTGAATGTTGCGAATACTATTTTTATTAAAGGATTTCAATAAGGAAACAGCATCATAATCTTGCAAATCTTTGATGTAATGCCAGCTGACTTCTCCACCTGGATAACCTCTTGTCAATCCATCAAATTGATAACCTAAATCAGTCAAACCTTGAATAATACTTTTTTTCTCAGCATCTATTGGATTACCTTCACTATCAAAAGTTTGATAAGTTTCATAAGGTTTTACAAGCAACTCTAATACACCATTTTGCTTGGCATATTCTTTTAACTCCGCATAAAAAACTGGAAGAGCATCTTGTTGGGTATAAATCGGACCCGAATTGAGCTCCATATGCAGACCACCCAGCATGGGCAAGCTATAAACCAGAGCTGCAACTTGAATTTCTCCTTCTTGTTTCAAAGCAAGATAAACAATTCGAGCCCCTCTTTTTTCTAACAAGTCCCCCATCTGAACAGATTGCATAAAGGAACGAGAAGAAACCTGACCAGAATAAGCCTGAAACTCTTCTTTCGTGAGTGTAATTAGTGCCATATACTTACTTTCTATGTTTTTTTCTTAATGTTTTACGGAAATCAAGAGCAAGTCTTAACAGAGGATAGAGAGGATGGGTAGGCATTGTAAATTCACCCAAGTATTCTTCAATCGTTGGATTAAAATTAGCTTTAAAACGATAGAGTCCACCATCTAAAGCATTCTCGACGCCTCCTAAATTTTGCCATAAAATGCCACGTTCAAAGGAATATCGAGCTGTCTCATACCAAGTCAAAATAGGGGCTTTATATCGTTTAAAATCTTCATCCATTCCTGCGTATAGATTGACAGAAGTTTGTCCGAATTCTAAAGTCAGGGTAGCCGCTAAAGGAACTCTCGCTTGACCTGCATCCATATATTCCTGCAGGAAAGTCAATTCCTCTAACAAACGTTCTTTTTCCTTCTTCTGCGCTTCTACTTTTGAAGTTCGAGTCGACTCAGTAAAGGTCTCTTCCAAGGCTCTGTTTTTCGCTAACTGTTCTTCTAATTCTTGCGAACGTTTAGAAACATCCAAGGTTGCCAAGGTGATATAGGCCTTGTCCTTAAAATTATCTAACAACTTTTTATAATAGGCTTCATTCCTCAAATGAATCTCTTTCCGCTTCTCGGTTTTTTTCATCAAAAAGGAAAAAGACTCCAATAATTCAGTTCCACCAAATTGAATCTCTACCCCCTTATTCCGTGCTGTTCGAATAGCCTGTTTTGTTGACTTGGAAAGTTTATCTTCTTCAAAATTTTCCTTGTATATTTTCGCCTGAATACGAGGTTGAATGGTGTCTCCCATTTCCTCTGTTTTTCCTGACCACCTTACTCCCATTTGTTGCAAACTATCAATAATAGCCAGATTTTCAGGAAATTCTGTTTTTTCCTGATTAATTAAACTTTGAGACAGGCAAATACTTGGGTCAAAAGTCACAAAAATAGCTCTCTTACTGCGAGCATAAGACTTAATGGACTGAATGACAAAACTCAAGAGTTCTGTATCTCCATAATCCAATATGGGTCCTCTTGGGACGTAAAACATTTTATAGCCTAGCGGAAGAGTTCTAATCAAAATACTAGCTGTCGCCAGTAATTTTTCTTCCCTGTAAACACCAAACTTCTCATGTTGCCAATCAGACTTAACTTCTTCCCAAGCACTACTTTGTAATACATTGCCTAATTCATGGTCTTTGACAAACTGATCATATTCTAATGCGGGAATGCCAATTTGATAACGGTACATTTCCTACTATCTTTCATCCAGTATCTTATTACTATTCTACTACTTTCGCTTGAAAAGTCTAGTGAAAACATATTTTATTTTAGTTCTACTCCCCCTATGCTGAAGTTCAAACTAAGTCAATCTCTCTTCAAATTTGAAATCAATTGGTAGGCTTGCTAGAAACCGTTCCAATTGTTTTTCCCAATAATACCACTCGTGAGTTCCAGCGTTATGGCTATAGGTCACATCAAATCCCAGTTTTTTGAGATTATTCACTGTTAGATTATTGGCTTCGTACAAGAAATCCTGCTCGCCACACCAAGCCCAAAGTTTGGTCTTTTTATCCGATTTTTTAGCCAGACTTTCTAGAGAATAGGTGCTAGCTGTCCAATCTTTAATCTCCCCAAACACACCCCTCCAATAAGCCGGTGTTCCCAGATTTTGGCTTTCAGGAGAAAAATCTTGAAAACTAAGAGCACCTGAAAAGCTAGCTGCGTGAGAAAAACGATTTGTAGCAAGAGCCAATTTGAAACAGCCATAGCCTCCCATAGAGAGACCAGCGATAAAGGTCTTTTCACGCTTGCTAGTCATGTTAGGGAAGAAGCGTTTTAGAACCTGTGGCAATTCCACTGCTAGAGCTGTGTAATAGTCAAAACCATACTGGGTATCGGTGTACCAACCGTTGCTAGTATTGGGCATGACGACGATGAGATTGGTTCCTCGAAGCAAGCGTTCTACGTTGGTCCGCTTGAGCCAGCTATTATGGTTACCAGACATCCCGTGCAAGAGGTACAAGACTGGAATGTCTTTACAATCTGGTTCTTCCACTCGATTGGCATCAGGATAGAGGACATTCACTCCCCACTCCATATCCAAAACTTGTGAGTAATACTCGATTTTCATTACTGCCATAATTTTTTCCTCTATTTTTCTATAAGAAAAAGCCGAAACTCGACTTTCCCTCTATTTATTTCAACAATTATTTTGCTTCCATGACTACTGGTAAAATAGCTGGACGACGCTTAGTCTGGTCAAAGAGATACTTAGTCAAATTATCCCGAACCTTCCCTTTAAGATCTGCCCAGTCAAAGTCATCTCCTTGAAGATAGTCTTCTACCGTTTGGTTAATCAATTCTGAACTTTCACGGAGAATATCGCGGCTCTTCTTGAGATAAACAAATCCGCGCGTATGAACACGAGCCTTGGCCACAATTTTCTTCTCACGACGGTTAACGGTAATTGCGACGATGAAAATACCATCCTCTGACAAGACCTTACGGTCACGAAGAACCACATTTCCAACATCACCGATGGCATTCCCGTCAATCAAGACATCCCCTGCTGAAACAGCTCCAGCTGGGACAAAATCTCCATTCTCATAAGCCATGCTGGTTCCCTTTTTAGGGATGAAAATGCGTTCTGGCAACATTCCAACTGCCATAGCAGCCTTAGCATGAGCATCTAACTCACGATATTCCCCTTGAATTGGGAAGAGATACTTAGGTTGCAAGAGATTAATCATCAATTGCAAGTCACGCGCATTTCCGTGCCCTGACACACGCAAGCTTTGAGTGATCAGTTTGACAACCCCTCCAGCTTGATAAATCATATTTTCCACACGCGCCATGACTGCTTCCTTGGCGATAGACGGAGTCGTTACGATATATACTAAGTCACCGTCCTTGATTTCCACATAACGGTGGCGACCAATCGACATCTTGCGAAGACCGTTGATAGGCTCACCCATACGACCTGTCTCAAGGATAATCAACTCATGGTCTTCAAAGCGAGACATATCTTTTGGCTTAATCAAAAGACTCTCGTTAGCTAGAGACAATTTCTTAAGACGAATAGCAGTGCGGACGATATTTTCAATATCGAATCCTGTCAAAACCACACGACGACCTGTTTCATCCGCAGCGTCAAACACCTGCTGGATACGAGAGAGGTTGCTGGCTACTGCTGCAACAATGATACGTCCATCCCAATCAGAAATGGTTTGAGTGATTTCATCCCCAACTTCACTTTCACTAGCCACTTGGATATTGCTATCTGCATTGGCTGAATCGCTAAGAAGAGCCAGAACTCCATCACGACCGATTTCTGCCAAACGAGCGAAGTCTGTCGCATAGGATTCACTAGCTGTCTGGTCAAATTTGAAGTCACCTGTATAAACGATACTACCTTCAGCTGTCTTCAAGACAACACCCAGACTTTCTGGGATAGAGTGGGTCGTACGGAAGAAGGACACCACAGTCCCTCCAAAATCTATCTCCGTATCCTCATCAATGACATGGAAATCATTAAATTTCTTAACTGTGTCATTCCCTTTGACAAAGAGTTTTGCCAACTCAATGGTCAACTCAGAGCCAAATACAGGTACCTTGGCTTCAGCCAAGAGATAAGGCAGAGCACCAATAGCATCTGCATGTCCATGGGTCAAGAAGACGCCAGCGATACGGTCGCTATTTTCAAAAAGGTAGTCCATATTTGGAATAACTACGTCCACCCCTAGTTGTTCGTTTTCAGGGTATTTCAGACCTGCATCCAAAACGAAAATAGATCCATCGATTTCAGCGATATACATATTTTTCCCATTTTCACGCACACCACCAAGTGTTGTTAAACTGATATTACTCATTTTTCCTCCGAAAGCTTAGTTTATCTTGATTATAGGGTTACTTTCCCTTTTATTCTAAAAGCACTATTACTTTTAGCCGAATCTTTTCCTAACATTATACCATTTTTTTGATGATTTTCAAAATGAAGATTTGTTTTCAAAAAAGAGCTGGTTTCCCAACTCTTTCCTATGATCTACTCTTTTTCCATTAAAAAGTCATAAATTTCTTGCACGGTACCCAGCGCCATCATTTCTTGGTCTTTGACGGTTTGTTTGAGATTTTGGTAAATCTGACTTTCTCCTATCTCTCTCTTTGGCGCTTCTTTATTGACTGTCATAACCCCATCTTTGATTACCACAAAACCTAATTCTTCAAATATTTGAATCATTTTGACCAGCAAGATTTGTTGAATATTGAGATAAGCAGCCAAATCCTTCAGTTTGTAGCGAATATCAAACTCTGGGAACTGGTAGATGGTCTTGTACAATTTGGCAAACTGCTCTCTAGTCCCATAACCTGTCAGATAGTAGGCCTTGTCAATATCATTTTTGAAATAGACAGCAGAGAAATTCTGTTCCTGAAAAATGGTCTTCAGCTGAGTAATATCCTCAGGAATAGTTTTTACGACAACAGCTTCACTAATCGCTATATCTGGCAGTTCTCCAGCAAAATCCAAGACTGGAACTCCTTCTGGCAAGACTGCATTTTTCCCACGGATGTTAAAGAGTTGAACACCCTCCACACGCGCATCCACCATCATCAACTGCAGGGCAGTTTGGCCATTCCATTGGTTGACAGACAATTTGACTGCCAGCTCTAGATTCTTGGTTTGAGAAAACTCTGTCGCCCATCTGCCTTGGCCAAAGGCTACCACTTCAAAACTCGCCTCACCCTTAGAAATTTTCAGTTTGAGATGGGCATTGCCTGCCCCCATAGCACGGGCACTTTCGACCTGAAAATCCTTGATATAAAAGATAGGTTTCTGATTGTCCATGCCAAAAGGTGCCAAACGTTCAAAACTTTTGACCGTTTCCAAGCTAAGTGTCTCCAAATCTAGCTCTTCATCTAGATTTAACTTGTTCTTGCCAGCAGCATCTGCTCCTTTTTCACGGACATAATCTTCCAAAACCTGAGATAAATCTGAGAGTTTCTCAACTTCCAGCGTCATTCCTGCCGCACCAGCATGACCACCAAAGGCGATGAAGAGGTCTCTATGAGGATCCAGAGCCTCAAAAATATCGACCGCTTCCACGCTACGAGCACTACCCTTGGCACGACCGTCCTCTATATTGAGAACGATGACTGTCTGCCCTAGTTCTTCCAACAAACGACCAGCCACGATTCCTAGAACCCCAGGATTCCAGCCCTCCTTAGCCAAAACTTGGACCTTCTTCTCAGGGTCCACCATGGTCTTAGCTTCTTCATAGATAGACTGAACGATTTCCTTGCGCTCTTCGTTTTTCTGATGAATCATGAGAGTAATCTCATGCGCTTCTTCATCATCAAACCCAGTCAGCAAATCAATGGCAGGATTGGGATCATCCAAACGGCCCAAGGCATTCAAACGAGGAGCAATCTGGAAACCAACCGTTTCTTCTGTTACTTCATTAGCGGCAATCCCAGCCATATCCAGCATTTCTTGTAAACCAATGCGCTGAGTATGCCCCAGCATTTCTAGACCATATTGAACCAAAATACGATTCTCATCTGTCAAACTAACCATATCAGCAATGGTACCAATAGCGACCAAATCAAGCAATTCCACTTGTACTTCTTCTAACAGGGCACAAGCCAGCTTGAAAGCCACTCCGCAACCAGCCAAATATTTGAAAGGATAGTTCGCATCCGGATGTTCAGGATGGACAATAGCATAGGCATCTGGTAAGGTTTCAGGTATGGAATGGTGGTCTGTCACAATGACATCTACTCCCATAGACTGAGCCAGTTCAATGGCTTCGTGACCCGCAACTCCATTGTCCACCGTCACAATCAAGGAAATCCCTTCTTGCTCGATAAAGTATTTATAAACACTAGCATTTGGACCATAGCCATCAGTAAAACGATTGGGCAGATAAACCCGGCACTCAGCGCCAAGCTGTTCCAAACTTTCCTTCACAATCGAAGCTGAAGTCATGCCATCCGCATCGTAATCTCCATAAATGAGGATATTTTCCCCTTCTTCAATAGCCTGACGAATCCGTCCCACTGCCTTATCCATATCATGGAGTAGATAAGGGTCATGCAAGTCCTCCAAGGAAGGTTCTAAAAACTTCTTCAGACTCTCTTGGTCCTGAATCCCTCTCTCAAATAGTAACCGAGCCACCTCAGGACCCAATCCAGCCTTCTTGGCTATCTTTGTAAAATCCGCATCTTCTACTTGCGGGGCAAACTGCCATTCATAAGTAGGTGTTATCAAAAAGACATCCACTCTTTCTAAGAATTCTATCGTTTCATTATAACATGATTTAGGCTTTTTCTCTATCCAGATTGCTTTTTTATAAAATTTTAGTGAATTTTTTCAGATATGATTTGACAAGACAAATTTTTTGGTGTAGAATCATGTTATAAAATCTAACACAAAGGAGATTCCTTATGGCTTTAGTAGAATTTGAACACGTCGAAAAATATTACGGAGACTACCACGCACTCCGCGACATCAATCTCCGTTTTGAAAAAGGGCAAGTTGTTGTCCTCCTAGGCCCTTCTGGTTCTGGAAAATCCACTCTTATCCGCACCATCAATGGTTTGGAGGCTGTTGACAAGGGAAGCCTTCTAGTAAATGGGCACCAAGTTGCTGGTGCCAGCCAGAAAGATTTGGTACCTCTTCGCAAGGAAGTTGGCATGGTTTTCCAACATTTTAACCTCTATCCGCATAAAACAGTGTTAGAAAACGTAACACTTGCACCTATAAAAGTTCTAGGAATTGATAAAAAAGAAGCTGAAAAAACAGCCCAAAAATATCTGGAATTTGTAAATATGTGGGACAAAAAAGATTCCTATCCAGCCATGCTATCTGGTGGACAAAAACAACGGATTGCCATCGCACGTGGACTCGCTATGGATCCTGAACTCCTCCTCTTTGATGAGCCAACGTCTGCCCTTGACCCTGAAACCATCGGTGATGTTCTGGCAGTTATGCAAAAATTAGCCCACGATGGTATGAATATGATTGTCGTTACCCATGAAATGGGCTTTGCCCGTGAAGTTGCTGACCGCATCATCTTTATGGCTGACGGAGAAGTTTTGGTGGATACGACAGATGTCGATGACTTTTTCGACAATCCAAGCGAACCTCGTGCCCAACAATTCCTCAGCAAAATCATCAACCACGAAAGTGACAAAGTCAAATAAGGAGGCGCCTATGAAAAAGAAATTCTTTTTATCCGCATTATTGATTAGCCTTTTCGGCCTTGCTACTACAAAACCAGTTCAGGCTGATACTAGTGTCGCAGACATTCAAAAGAGAGGCGAGCTGGTTGTCGGTGTCAAACAAGACGTTCCCAATTTTGGCTACAAGGATCCCAAGACAGGGACCTATTCTGGTATCGAAACTGACCTGGCCAAGATGGTAGCTGATGAGCTCAAGATCAAGGTTCGCTATGTACCTGTTACAGCACAAACTCGTGGACCCCTTCTAGACAATGAACAGGTCGATATGGATATCGCGACCTTTACCATCACAGACGAACGCAAAAAACTCTACAACTTTACCAGTCCCTACTACACAGACGCTTCTGGGTTTTTGGTCAATAAATCTGCCAAAATCAAAAAGATTGAGGACCTAAATGGCAAAACCATCGGAGTTGCCCAAGGTTCCATTACTCAGCGCCTGATTACTGAACTGGGTAAAAAGAAAGGCCTGACCTTTAAATTCGTCGAACTTGGTTCCTACCCAGAATTGATTACTTCCCTACACGCCCATCGTATTGATGCCTTTTCCGTTGACCGTTCTATCCTATCTGGCTACATCAGTAAACGGACAGAACTACTAGATGATAGTTTCAAGCCATCTGACTACGGTATCGTTACCAAGAAATCAAATACCGAGCTAAACAATTATCTTGATAACTTGGTTACTAAATGGAGCAAGGATGGTAGTTTGCAGAAACTTTATGACCGTTACAAGCTCAAACCATCTAGCCATACTGCAGATTAAGGAGGATACCCCATGACAGATTTATCATCTTGGACAGCCTATTTTCAGGATTTTGGACAATTTTTCAATGGTTTCCTCTTCACCCTTGCCCTAGCAATTGGATCCTTTATCCTCGCCATGGTTTTAGGCATCTTCTTTGGAGCCATGTCAACCAGCAAACGTCCAATTTTGCGCATTTTAGCTCGTATCTTTGTCGAATTTTACCAAAATACTCCCCTTTTGGTGCAGTTTGTTATCGTTTTTTATGGCCTACCTCTTATCAGTGACCATATCATCATGATTCCGATTTATTGGACAGCCGTTCTCTGCGTGGGACTCTATCACGGTGCCTATATCGCTGAGGTGATTCGCTCAGGCATTCAGTCTATTCCTAGCGGTCAGATGGAGGCTGCCTTGTCGCAAGGTTTTACCTATATCAGTGCCATGCGTTTGATTATCTTGCCTCAGGCTTTCCGTATCATTCTCCCTCCTTTGACCAACCAAATCGTCAACCTCATCAAGAATACCTCGACAGTCGCCATCATCTCTGGAGTGGACTTGATGTTTGTGACCAAGTCTTGGTCAGCTCTCAACGGAAATTATATCCCAGCCTTTTTAGGTGCTGCTCTTCTCTACTTTACCCTATGCTTCCCTGTGGCCCAGTTTGGTCGCAAGATGGAGCAAGCCAACAAAAAAGCCTATTCACTTTAGGAGGTTACTATGGAATCCATTTTAGAAGTTTTAACCCCAGATAACCTAATCTTTATCTTTAAAGGATTTGGCTTGACCCTCTATATTTCTCTGATTGCCATCGTCCTCTCTACCCTCATCGGAACGGTGCTAGCCGTCATGAGAAATGGCAAAAATCCTGTCTTGCGCATCATCTCCAGCATTTACATCGAATTTGTACGGAATGTTCCCAACCTTCTCTGGATTTTCACTATCTTTTTAGTGTTCAAGATGAAATCCACACCAGCAGGAATTACTGCCTTCACCCTCTTTACATCAGCAGCCCTAGCTGAGATTATCCGAGGCGGTCTCAATGCCGTAGACAAGGGGCAGTACGAAGCAGGAATGTCGCAAGGATTTACCTCAGCCCAAATCCTCTACCACATCATTCTCCCACAAGCAATCCGCAAAATGCTGCCAGCCATCATTTCTCAGTTTGTAACCGTGATTAAGGATACCAGTCTTCTCTACTCTGTTATCGCCCTACAAGAACTCTTTGGAGCCAGCCAAATTCTCATGGGCCGTTATTTTGAACCAGAGCAGGTCTTCAGTCTTTATATCCTGATTGCCCTCATCTACTTCAGCTTCAACCTAGCAATTTCGAGCCTATCTCATATGCTAGCAAAACGTTGGCAACAAGCTGCAGAATAAAGAAACAGCTCTCCCCAAACAGATTAAGAAACAAAATCCCAAAGCAGAGCTTATTTACCAAGGATTCAAGTTCAAATAACCACTCATACTCTCCTGGAATTTCCCAGGAGTTTTTTCTACTCAACCGCAAAAAAACACTGCCAGATTTCTAGCAGTGTTTTGAGTTTCATTTATCTTAGTAAACTGTTCTTTCAGTTTCTACATCAAAGAAGTGTGCTTTGTTCAAGTCAAATCCAAGTTCAACTGTTGCGCCTGTTTGCAAGTAGTCACGAGCGTCAACTTTGGCAACAAATTCGTCTTTACCAACTTGGCAGTAAAGGTGAGATTCTGAACCAAGCAATTCTGATACAGAGATAGTCGCTTTTACAACTGATTCTGGGAATGTTTCAAGGAAAGCAGGTTCTGCATTCACATCTTCTGGACGGATACCGAAGATCAATTCTTTACCTTCGTAGCCTTTTTCACGAAGAACTTTCAAAGCGCCTTCTGGCACTTTCAAACGGAAACCATCAGAAACAATTTCGCTTCCAACCAATTTCACATTAATGAAGTTCATAGCTGGGCTTCCAATGAATCCTGCAACGAATTTGTTAACTGGGTTTTTGTAAACTTCTTGAGGAGAACCGATTTGTTCTACACGTCCGATAGTACCTGTACCAGCAGGGTTCTTAGTTGCTGACATGATAACGATACGGTCTGCAAGTGTCATCGCTTCTGTTTGGTCGTGAGTTACGTAGATAGTTGTAGCTCCGATACGACGGTGGATTTTAGCGATTTCAGCACGCATTGATACACGAAGTTTTGCATCCAAGTTTGACAAAGGTTCGTCCATCAAGAATACTTTTGCATCACGGACAATCGCACGCCCCATGGCAACACGTTGACGTTGACCGCCTGAAAGGTCAGCAGGTTTACGTTCCAAGAATTCTTTCAATCCAAGGATTTCAGCTGCTTCTTGCACACGTTTGTCGATGTCTTCTTTGCTGTATTTACGCAATTTCAAACCGAAAGCCATGTTGTCATAAACAGTCATGTGTGGATAAAGAGCGTAGTTTTGGAATACCATGGCGATATCACGGTCTTTTGGAGCTACGTCGTTGACAACCACGCCATCGATAGATGCAGTTCCTTCTGTAATATCTTCAAGACCTGCGATCATACGAAGAGTTGTTGATTTACCACATCCTGAAGGACCTACGAAAACGATAAATTCTTTGTCTTTAATGTCCAAGTTGAAGTCTTCAACTGAGTAGTGTTCGCTGTTTGGATATTTTTTGTAAATATTTTTAAGATTCAATTCTACCATGAGGTGAACTCCTTTTGTCTTTTGATAGTTTTATTATATATGAAAACGCTTAACTTTTCTATGGCAAGATGACCAAAAAAATAAAAAAGTTCTGTGCAACTTGCACAAAACTTTATAAAATATCTGGTAAAATCAATTGATAACACAAGGTCAGGTCAGTCAATTCCTTCAACTGAAGCCCTGTCAATTCTTCCCATTTATCAATCTTGTATTGAAGAGAATTGCGGTGCAGATAGAGTTGCTGGGCTGTTTTAGTAAGAACAGCACTATTTTCCCAAAGAGAGAGAATGATTTCCTGAATCTGATCCTGGTCCAAAATCATCTGATGTAGACATTCCTTGATTGCCTTCAAATCCACGAGCCTTTCTCCCATACTCCAAAGATAGAGCTGAGAAAAAGTATGAACACCTTGGTGACCCTGACGCCACCAAGTCTTGAACAAATCCCGCTCCGCTTTGATTAAGTCTGATAGGGCTTGATTTCCTGTCTGAGACCAAACCTGTCCTAACATGATAGAGAGACGCAGTCCAAAGTCATACTCAACCGCTTCAATCGTATCACTTAAAATAGCTCGTACAGAAGTGTATTTATCTTGTTGAAGTACGAAAACATAATCCTGAGCTCCGACCTGAATCACCGTCTGACAGTTAGGAAAGAGGATCCGCATCATATCTAGCCAAGAAGCTAGATTTTCCTGCTGAAAATAGGAAAGATGACAATAAACCAACTGAATCTTTTTAAAAGTTTTCGGCGCCTGTCCCTTCCCCTCAATCAGATAGGGATACCAAGGATTGAGCGAAATAGTTTGCTCCTGTTTGGTTAAGAGAGCCACCAGTTGTTTTTCACGTTCGCTAAGACTAGCTTCCTCCAACAAAATCCACTGGTGAGAAGCTAAAGGTAGAGTGAGAAAGCCCTCTTTCTCTACTGGTTGGTCTGAAATCTGAGCCTCAGGAAACCAGTCTTGTAGTTCTTTTGCTATCATGTCTTAGCCCTCCACTTTTTGGATGCACCACGAAATCAAGCTCTCAAGTCGTTCCAGATTTTCAGTCATATGGAGATAGCCCATCACTGCTTCAAAACCTGTGGACATACGGTAAGTCACCACATCAGCATTTTTAGCCTTTGTGTGGCTATTGGTATTACGACCACGTTTGTAGATTTCTTCTTCTTTTTCCGTTAGGACTTGCTCCTCTAACATAAGGGAAATCAAGTGTGCCTGAGCCTTGGCTGACACATACTTGGTCGCTTCTTGGTGGAGTTTATTGGGTTTGGTCATACCTTTAAGGATGAGATGACGGCGAATATACATAGAATACACCGCATCTCCTTCAAAGGCTAGCGCAATCCCGTTAATGAGATTGACATCAATCACGTGTCCACCTCACTCCATCCTTGGTGTCAAGAAGCTTAATTCCTTGAGCAGCCAATTGGTCACGGATCTGGTCCGCTGTCGCAAAGTCACGATTGGCACGCGCTTCTTGGCGTTTTTGAATCAAGGATTCGATCTCAGCGTCCAAAACTTCCTCAACAAAGACAATTCCAAAGACTTCCAACATATCCGCAAAAGCTTGCTTGACACTTGCATCATAGTTGCCGGAATTGATCCATTTGGCCATTTCAAAGACTACTGTAATACCATTGGCAGAGTTGAAATCCTCATCCATAGCTGCTACAAACTTGTCTTTAAAAGCTTGTAACTCTTGAGTATCCACGTTTCCTGTAAATGGTTGTTCATAGGTGTTTTTCAGATACTTTAGATTGGTCTCTGCATCCCGCACTGCCTTTTCTGTAAAGTTGATTGGCTTGCGGTAATGCTGAGTCGCAAAGAAGAAACGAAGAACTTGACCATCAAGAGTCTTAAGAGCATCATGTACGGTAATAAAGTTACCCAAGGACTTGGACATCTTGACATTGTCGATATTGACAAAGCCATTGTGCATCCAGTAGTTGGCAAAAATCTTACCTGTTTTGGCTTCTGACTGGGCAATTTCATTGGTATGATGAGGAAACTCGAGATCGGCTCCGCCACCGTGGATATCAATGGTATCGCCCAAAATCTCTGTCGACATGACTGAACACTCGATATGCCAGCCCGGACGACCAGGTCCCCAAGGGCTATCCCAAGAAATCTCACCTGATTTAGCAGCTTTCCAAAGGGCAAAGTCCACAGGATTTTCCTTGCGAGCTGTTTCTTCATCAGTACGACCTGAAGCACCTAGCTCCAAATCTTCCAAGGTTTTATTGGCCAACTGGGCATAGTTATGAGATTTTTCCACACGGAAATAGACATCTCCTTGACTCTCGTAGGCAAAGCCTTTTTCAATCAAGTCTTCCACAAAGCGGATGATGTCAGCCATAAACTCCACCACACGCGGATGGCGAGTCGCAGGTTTGACGCCCAAGGCCGTCACATCCTCACGAAAGGCAGCGATGTACTTGTCCGCAACCTCCTGAGGCGTGATCCCTTCTTCCTTGGCACGGTTGATAATCTTATCATCCACATCTGTGAAATTGGAAATATAGGTAACCTCAAAACCACGGTACTCAAAATAACGTCGAATCGTATCAAAAGCCAGCGTTGAACGGGCATTCCCCACGTGGATATAGTTATACACGGTTGGCCCACAAACATACATCTTGACCTTGCCGTCCTCAATCGGGACAAATTCTCGCAAAACACGAGACATGGTGTCGTAGATTTTAATCATAAATCATAATCAGGAAAGCTAAAATCCAAGAACAATTAGTTTCATCACTGAGAGTTCAATTGAATTTCAGTCCGAATGTCTCTACACTTCGGAATCCCTTGCTCCTTTCTCATTCAGATAAACCACCTGAGTCTGTTTGACAAAGCCAATTTTTTCATACAAACGTTTGGCACCTACATTGCTATCTTCCACTGCAATCTGAAATTCCTTATCATTTTGCTCAATTAGTTGGTTGACAAGGGATTTTGCTAAGTAGCTTCCATAGCCTTTCCCACGTTCAGGTTCAGATATTGCTAAACCGTAGAAGTAATTCGTATTAGTCGATAAATCTACCGTGCAAGTTCCAATAACCTGACCGTCTTTTAACAAAATATATAAGCGACTTTCTGGATCCTTCAGAGCTTCAGCGACATATCTATCCACAATCTCTCTAGACTCATGTTCCTCTGAGAATGCCTGAAATTTTAACTGACTAATTTGCTCCTGATACGAACTATCTGCTAACAAAACTTCAAGATTAGAAAAATTTGCTAACGGATAAGGTTTTCTATCCTTACCTAACCAAGTTTCTGTCTCTTCATCCTCGACCAATCCCCAGTTGCTAACAAAATCAGGATGGCGGTCTAGAAAAACACGCTCTGTCTGAAAAGTGACTGAACAAATAGAGAAAGAAGCTGTTTCTCTCTCAAAACTAGTAAACAATGCACGCGCAATCCCCTGACGGCGATGAGCTGGATGAACCAGTATCGTCACTTCTACATCTTGGTCATCTGCATAGACAGTTAAGAGACCAACAAGTTCGCCTTTTTCATAATAAAGGAAAAAGGCGGGCATGTTTGAGTCAAAATTAAGCATGTTAGAGAGATAGGGATCACGATAGGTACCGTCATAGTTTTGGCAACAGTTAATTAGTTTTTTCGCCTCAGATAACTCCTCTTGGCTTAACTTGTTTCTTGCTTGAATCATATAAGTATCCTCTACAACCCCGACGATCTATGACTTACATCTTTAGCCTGATCGAGTTTATTGACGTAGTACTCTCGTTTTTCTTCGACTTCGTGGATCGTCGGTTCATCCTTCTGTCCATGAACTCGGACAATCTTGGCCGGAATACCGACAACCGTCACATCACTAGGTACATCTGCTACGACAACTGCTGCAGCACCGACCTTGGCATTTGCACCAATTTCTACAGGACCAATAACTTGGGCATGGGCTGATATGAGAGCTCCCTTTCGAACGGTCGGATGGCGTTTGCCAACATCCTTACCAGTTCCACCAAGAGTCACCCCATGATAGAGGAGAACTCCCGTCTCAACGATAGCCGTCTCTCCAATCACCAAGCCAGAACCGTGGTCGATAAAGACACCTGAATCAATCTGGGCACCTGGATGGATTTCAATCTGAGTCCAGAAGCGCCAAAACTGACTGTGCATACGAGCAAAGAGTTTGAAGCCGTGCTTCCAGAGAAAATGCGAGAGACGGTGGGCCGCCAAGGCCTTGACACCTGGATAAGTCAGCAAAACCTCCAAAGTGGTGCGGGCCGCTGGATCATTTTCTTTTACGATATCAATGGTTTCGCGCCACCATCCCATACATTTCTCCTTTTCTTATTCTGAATCTTTTGGTGTTTCTGTAAATTCTTTCTTAGGTTTGTGATCCTTGTGATGACGTGGGCGGTGAGGTCTCTCAGACTTTTCGCCTTTTTCATCACGTTCAGGTTTTGGAGGACGAGGAAGAAGGGCTTTCATAGAAGCATCCACACGTCCTTTTTCATCAATCTTGATAACCTTAACATCAACTTCATCCCCGATTGCTACCAAGTCTTCGACATTATTGGTACGCGTCCAAGCCATCTCAGAGATATGAACAAGGGCATCTGTCTTATCAAAGAGGTTAACAAAGGCACCAAATTTCTCGATACGAACGACTTTAGCACGGTAAACTTCATCCACTTTGGCTTCACGGACCAAACCAGCAATAATTTCTTTAGCACGATTGATGGCATCTTGGTCGCTAGAGTAGATAGATACATTTCCTTCTTCATCGATATCAATCTTAACGCCTGTTTCAGCGATAATCTTGTCGATGGTTTCTCCACCCTTACCAATGACAATCTTAATCTTGTCCACATCAATCTTGATAGTATCAATTTTCGGAGCAGTTGGAGCCAATTCTGGACGAACTTCTGGAATGGTTGCTTCAATCACATCAAGGATTTCAAAACGCGCTTTCTTGGCTTGAGCAAGTGCTTCAGTCAAGATTTCTGCAGTGATTCCTTGAATCTTGATATCCATTTGAAGGGCTGTAATCCCGTCACGAGTTCCTGCAACCTTGAAGTCCATGTCTCCAAAGTGGTCTTCCAAACCTTGGATATCTGTCAAGACTGTGTAGTTGTTTCCATCTGAGATGAGACCCATGGCAATCCCTGCTACTGGCGCCTTGATTGGCACACCACCAGCCATAAGGGCAAGAGTTCCCGCACAGATAGAAGCTTGAGATGAAGAACCATTTGATTCTAAAACTTCTGCTACCAAACGGATAGCATATGGAAATTCTTCCAAACTTGGCAAAACTTGAGCAAGAGCACGCTCACCAAGAGCACCGTGACCGATTTCACGACGACCTGGCGCACCGTAACGGCCAGTTTCCCCTACAGAATATTGAGGGAAGTTATAGTGGTGCATAAAGCGTTTTTTGTACTCTGGATCCAAACCATCAATGATTTGAGTTTCACCCATCGGAGCCAAGGTCAAGACTGAAAGGGCCTGAGTTTGCCCACGAGTAAAGAGACCAGAGCCGTGCACACGAGGAAGGAAGTCAACAACCGCATCCAAAGGACGGATTTCATCGACCTTACGACCGTCAGGACGCACCTTGTCTTCTGTAATCAAGCGGCGCACTTCTGCGTGTTCCATTTGTTCCAATATTTCAGCCACATCACGCATGATACGGTCAAATTCTTCGTGGTCCGCATATTTTTCTTCGTAAACAGCAGTTACTTGGTCCTTTACTGCTTGAGTTGCCGCTTCACGAGCCAACTTTTCTTCTACTTGGACCGCTTTTTGGAGGTCACTGTTGTAGGCTGCAATAATTTCAGCTTGCAAGTCAGCATCTACATGAAGCAATTCTACTTCTGCTTTTTCTTTACCGACAGCCGCAACGATTTCTTCTTGGAAGGCAATCAATTCTTTGACTGCTTCGTGCCCTTTAAGAAGGGCTTCCAACATGATTTCTTCTGACAATTCTTTAGCACCAGACTCTACCATGTTGATGGCATGTTTAGTTCCTGCAACTGTCAATTCAAGAAGCGATTGCTCTGCTTGTTCTTGACTTGGGTTGATGATGATTTGACCATCTACATAGCCCACTTGTACTCCAGCAATTGGTCCGTCAAATGGAATATCTGAGATAGAAAGCGCCAAGGATGAACCAAACATAGCTGCCATAGGTGCAGATGCATTTTCATCGTAAGAAAGGACAGTGTTAATCACTTGCACTTCATTACGGAAACCTTCCGCAAACATAGGACGAATCGGACGGTCAATCAAACGCGCTGTCAAGGTTGCATCTGTTGAAGGACGTCCTTCACGTTTCATAAAGCCACCAGGAAACTTCCCAGCCGCATACATTTTTTCTTCGTAGTTGACTTGGAGAGGGAAGAAATCCCCAGTTGCCATCTTCTTAGACATCACGGCCGCAGTCAAGACAGTTGACTCTCCGTAACGAACGACAACAGAACCATTTGCTTGCTTAGCAACCTGACCAGTCTCTACAATTAACTCACGACCCGCAAAAGTCGTTTGAAACACATGTTTTGTCATTTTAATCCCCTTTGGATTGATGAAATTATACGCCTTGCCTACAAAGATCAAGATACAAAGGGCGTAAAGAATCCCGTATGAAAATAGGAGATTGACGCAGTGTACGATTCACACCAGGAAATCTATCTTTTTCACTAGGGATTTAGCCCGTGTTTAATTACTCAAGATACAAATCATTAGATAGGTTTGATGCTAAAGCATCTAAACCTTTCACGCTAATCGCTATCAGGCGATTAGCTAAATGCTTTACTAACTCTCTCGTCAAATAAAATCGATTTGACTCACTCGTGTCGTTCCAACCACATTTGAAAAAAGCCTTTAAAACTTTAATACCCTCATCTTTGTATCAAGTACGTACAGAGTCTATTTTATCATATTTTTCTTAAAAAGTGCGGTCTTTACCATTAAAAAGGAACCATTCTCCTCAGCTGAGAAGAATGGTTTGCTTTTTATTATCCTAGAGACTGGTGATTAAACAAGGCATGGGTTGCTTGGTGGATGTATTTTGCTGTATCCGCATTGTTCATGGTGTAGAGATGCACACCGGCAACATCCTGAGTTACCAAGTCCACGATTTGGTCCACTGCATAGGCAAGTCCTGCCGCTCTGAGCGACTCAGGGTCATGCTCATACTTGTCTAAGATGGCTTTAAATTTGCGTGGAAGGTGGATATTCTCACAAGTCTTCAAGAGGCGGAGAGCCTGATTTCGATTCAGAATTGGCATAATCCCTGCATGAATGGGAATATCAATCCCAGCCAAAGTACATTTGTCTTGGAAATCATAGAAGCGCTCATTGTCAAAGAAAAGCTGAGTTACAAGGCTCGAACAGCCTGCATCCACTTTCTTCTTAAGATTTTGAATATCTGAAATCTGATTTGGCGAATCAGGGTGCCCTTCTGGATAACAAGCTCCGACAATATCAAAGTGAGGGGCTTGCTCCTTGATGAACTCAATCAAGTCAGTTGCGTAGCGGAAATCCTTTTGTGGTTCCACATCTGGAATAATATCCCCACGCAAGGCCAAGATTTTCTGTACCCCAACCTTGTCCAAGTCAGCAATGGTTTCAGCCACCTTGTCCTTAGTCAAATAGATGGCTGGCAAGTGGGCAATAGTCGGAATCGTCAAGTCATTTTGGATAAAGTCAGCCAAACGAACCGTCGTTTCCTTGATATTAAATTTATTATTGCTGGCAGTCACACTGATAAAGTGGGGAGCCAACTCCTGCATATTTTGAAGAGCTACAATAATCTTATCGTTGCCTACTGCTGGGTTGGGAGGGAACACTTCAAATGAGAGTGACGGTGTTTGGCGTGACATAGTCATTATCCTTTTCTAGTTGATTTTTTCGTTAGCTGGATTCCTAGAATCCAAGTGAAACAGGCAGATTGACCAAACAGCGCTTCTTGAGAAATCCTATCTTACAATTTCTCACGCGCAGCTTTAGCTGCTTCAACAAGGCGGATCAAGCTTTCTTTTGTTTCTGGAATACCACGTGTTTTCAAACCACAGTCAGGGTTGATCCAAACTTTCTTGCTTGGCACTTTAGCAAGGATGGCTTCGATTGTATTGTCGATTTCGCCTTCATTTGGCACACGAGGTGAGTGGATATCGTAAACCCCAGGTCCCACTTCTGTTTGGAAGTTTTTCGCTTTAAGTTCGTCCAAGATTTCAAGGTTTGAACGGCTAGCTTCAAAGGAAATAACATCTGCATCCATGTTGTCGATAGCTGGGATGATATCTGTAAATTCTGAGTAACACATGTGAGTGTGGATTTGTGTGTCTGGCGCTACTGTTGAGTGTACCAAGCGGAAGGCAGGAATAGCCCAGTCAAGGTAGTCTTCGTACCAGTCGCTACGACGGAGTGGCAATTTCTCACGAAGAGCAGCCTCGTCGATTTGGATGATCTTCACGCCAGCAGCTTCAAGGTCAAGAACTTCATCCTTGATAGCAAGAGCGATTTGAAGAGTTGAATCCTTGATAGAGATGTCTTCACGTGGGAATGACCAGTTGAGAATAGTTACTGGTCCAGTCAACATACCCTTAACAGGTTTGTTTGTACGGCTTTGTGCATAGCTAGACCATTTAACAGTGATAGGGTTAAGACGAGTTACATCACCCCAGATGATTGGTGGTTTCACCCCACGCATACCGTATGATTGTACCCAACCATTTTTAGAGAAGAGGTAACCTGATAAGTTTTGACCGAAGTACTCAACCATGTCATTACGCTCGAATTCACCGTGAACAAGGACATCAAAGTCGATATCTTCTTGCCATTTGATCCATTCATCGATCGTTTCAGCAAGGAAAGCATCGTACTCTTCTTGAGACAATTCACCTTTACGGTAAGCCAAACGTTTGGCACGAACTTCTTTTGTTTGAGGGAATGAACCGATAGTTGTTGTTGGAAGAGCTGGAAGTTTGAAAGCTTCTTCTTGGATAGCTTCACGTTCTGCAAAGGCTGGCAAACGAGTGTAGTCTGCGTCTGTCAAGCCAGCGATACGCGCACGAAGTTCCGCATTTTCACCCACACGTTCAGTCGCAAAGAGTTCTTTGTTGGCTGCAAGTGCTTCTTCTCCTTGACCATTGCGGATAGCATCCAAATCACGAATCTCATCTAATTTTTCAACTGCAAAGGCAAAGTGGTTCAAGATAGCTGGTTCAAATTCTTCGTTAGCTGTTGTAAATGGCACATGAAGAAGTGAGCATGAGCTTGTCAAGACAATGTTTTCAGCTGGGATTTGCTCAAGAACAGCCAAGCTCTTTTCGTAGTTGTTACGCCAGATATTTTTACCATTGACAATACCTGCATAAAGAGTCTTGTCAGCTGGGAAGCCACCTTTAACCAATTCAAGAGTTTTCTTACCTTCAACGAAATCAAGACCGATGGCATCTACTGGCAATTTTACAAGGTCAGCGTATACGTCACGAACGTCTCCGAAGTAAGTTTGAAGCAAGACTTCAAGACCTTTTTTGTCAGCCAAGAGTTTGTTGTAGAGATTTAAGAAGAGAGCTTTTTCTTCAGCTGTCAAGTCTTTTACAAGAGCCGCTTCATCCAATTGGATGCGAGTCGCACCAAGTTCAGCCAATTTTGCAAAAACTTCTTGGTAAGCAGCCACTAAGCTGTCTACGAAGTCTTCTGCTTTCACGCCTTCTTCAAAATCTGACAATTGAAGGAAAGTGAATGGACCTACAAGAACAGGACGAGTGTTCAATCCAAGTTCTTTTGCTTCTTGGAACTCATCAAAAATCTTGTGACCTGCCAATTTGACTTGAGTGTCTTTTTCAAACTTAGGAACGATGTAGTGGTAGTTGGTGTTGAACCATTTCTTCATTGGAAGGGCGCGAACGTCTCCTTTTTCTCCTTGGTAACCACGACCCAAAGCGAAGTAGCGCTCAAGGTCAGACAAGTCCAAGTTTTGAACTGAAGCAGGTACCACGTTGAAAAGGAAAGCTGCATCTAGGAAGTTGTCATAGTGAGAAAAGTCATTTGATGGAATTTCAGTGATGCCTTTTTCTTTGACAATGTTCCAGTGTTTAGCACGCAAGTCTTTTGCTGCTGCAAGGAGTTCTTCTTCTGAGATTTCTTTTCTAAAGTATTTTTCAGTTGTAAATTTTAATTCGCGGAATTCGCCCAAACGAGGGAAACCGATGATTGTAGTTGACATGATGTGTCCTCCAAAATTTGTTGTTGAAACTATCTTAACAGAAAAGAATGCGTCTGTATAATTGTAAAAAATTAGGCTTTGATATAGTTTGAAACTATACCTCTGTTTTGGACAAAAGAAAAAGACTTGAGACAAATGCCTCAAATCCTTTGTATAGCTTGTTTTATAGCTGTATTTTAGTTAGACTGGTCAAACGCGTTATTAGTAATTCTTATAAGTGACTATGACTTGTTATTAGAAAAGACTATAGGTTGATCCCCTTCTCTCTGAGATTATCCAAACACTCCTCATAGTAAGCATCGTCATGTTCACTGTATATAGGACTAGTCCACTTCTCCTCTACCAAATCTTGGTAAGGAGGGCAAGTCTTGCCACGGTAGTTCTTGTCCAACCACTCTGGACTGACATTGTAGCCACGGTCAGCCATCTCCTCCATGATCAAACGATGATAGGCATAGAGACGATAGGGCGAGTGGGTAAAAACATAGTCCACCGTTGCGTGCTTTCTACCCCAGCCATTGCCACGCAGGGCGCAACACTCTCGATGTTGCCCCAAAAGCTGAGGCCGGGGAAGTTGCGAAATTAAGTCCTCATGCCAAAGTCTCATGGGAGTCTCCTTTCAATAAAGTCGAATGTTGCAAGTAGGTATTTGGATAGTGTTTAAGCAAGTCTCGAGTCTTAGCGATTACATCTTCCTTGGAAGCCTGACCAAAGCGATACCAATCCAGCAAGAGCATATAGTCTTTTCTCTCAGCTTCTGTCGCTTTCTTTTTGAAATATCCCCAAATATGCTGAAAAGCATTGCAAACCTGACCCCTGTGTTCTGGAATCTGACAGGCACGGTCAATCATCTCTTGAACCTGACTCACCTCGACCTCTTCATTCTTGAGATACTGACGAATCTCATTGTAAATATTGCTAGAATGGCTCAAGACAAGGTATTTGTTTCTAGCCCAGAGTTGTTGGCACTGGGATTTTTGATTAGTTTGTTCCATGTTTCTCCTTGTTTTCTATCAGTTTCCAGGAAATATGGAAACAAAGTTGTATCTAAAAAATGAGCGAATAAATAGTGTTTTTTGTAGAGCCTGATTTTTCTAATAAATATTAGTCAACAATCTTTAAATACCTGAATAAGTCTCTACTAACAACTGAATCTTACGTAAAACTTCTTGCTTTTTCCGTTCACGCGCTCCTTGTCTACGAGAAGTTGGTGGAATAATCGAATCCAAATCAGTCCCACTATTTTCAGCATAACCTCGTTGAATTGATTTGTCTATGAATAATTGATAATCAGCTACAAGTTTCTCAGCCTCAGCTAGGTCGTGAATCGCAATTTTCTTGCGCTCCTTGCCATATTCGTAGAAAGCATTGATAATCCCATCATGATCTTTCAATTTTTGCAAATCGGTGTCATTGATAAACCCGATTACCAACTCTTCTTTGGCACGAATATCAATACTAGAACGAATCACACGACTAACTTCTGCTTTCATTGCTTCTTTAGACTCAGAATTCTTAGATTTTTCAACAATCAATGCAAGAATGTAGTCCAGATTAATCTCATCTGTTTTTAAGAGTTCTATTTCAAATTCAACATCTGAAAGATCAACATCCAAATCCTTGGTCTTTTCATAGTTCTTAAGATTCAAAAATTCATCTCGAATTTCCACATAAGTACTTCTTAAATCCTGAAGATAACCTTCTGAAATAGGTTTGTCGATTTCTTGAAATTCGTCATAATTTCGAAGAACATTATCAAGCTTCAGTAATTCACCAAACAACTTAACAAACTCTTTTTTATCATGCTCTGTTTCAATTTCTTGCGGATTCGGAAATCTTTCCAGAATTTCCTGACAGACCTCAGTATAGCCTTTGACCTCGATGCCCGTTACTTGATCCACGAAACCATCCATATATTCGCTAAAGCTTTTTTCCAAGATGATTTCAAGCTTATTGGTGTCTCCAAAAGTCTTAATAGCTTCTTGCGTAGCCTTTTCTAAATCACGGAAACAAACAATATTCCCAAAAGGTTTAACTTTGTTAAAAATCCGATTGGTTCTCGAGAATGCCTGAATCAAACCATGATAACGTAGGTTTTTATCGACAAAGAGTGTATTCATAGTAGGGGCATCAAATCCCGTCAAGAACATACCGACTACAATCAGCAAATCCACTTCCTTGGATTTAACGCGTTTGGAAAGGTCACGATAGTAATTTTGAAACTCCTTCCCATCAGCTGAGAAGTTGGTCTTAAACATGTGATTATAATCATCAATCGCTCTAGAAAGAAACTCTTTAGAAGATAGAGGCATGGCTGTTTCTTGAGGCTCTAGCTCTTCATCTTGAATTTCGCCGTAAGCTGACTGTTCTTCGTTAGGTGCAAAGCTAAAGATAGTCGCAACTTTCAATCGTTTAGTTTCTGGTAATACTACTTGCTGTCGCTGGAGCTCTTCATAGTATAATTTTGCTGCTTCAATACTTTGTACAGCCAGCATGGCATTAAATCCAGACAATTGTTTTTGCTTATGAGTATAGTGTTGATTTCGGTGTGTTTTGGTGTTATAAACTCGAAGTAAGTATTCTGTGATGGTTGCTATCCGTTCTGGATGTAGAAGTAGTTCCTTCTCCATCTTTTTGAGTTTCTTCTCGTCAATCTCTCGTCCAACTGCTTTTTCAGCTTCTCTATACTTATTGATTTCAGGCTTGATATAGTTGTAATCAACCTTGAACTTCAATACTTTTTTATCTCGAATAGCATCCGTGATAACGTAGTTATGAAGCTGTTCTCCAAAAACTTCTTGTGTCGTTTCTCCTGTTAAACTATTTTCTGGGAAAATTGGTGTCCCTGTAAATCCAAATAAGGCATACTGTTTAAAAGCCTTCTTAATGCGCTTTTGAGCCTTCCCAAACTGAGAACGATGACACTCGTCAAAAATCAAGACACATTTCTTAGCATAGACTTCATGATTAGGATTTGCAGTGATAAACTTATTTAACTTTTGAATAGTTGTGACAACGATTCGATCATCATTTTCTTCGATACTGCGTTGTAGTTCTTTTGTATTGTTACTACCATTGACTGAATTTGGTTGGAATTTTTGATATTCCTTCATAGTTTGATAGTCTAAGTCTTTTCTATCTACAACGAATATCACTTTGTCAATGTAGTCCAACTCTGTCGCTAAGCGCGCAGTCTTAAAGCTGGTCAAGGTTTTCCCTGACCCTGTCGTATGCCAGATATAACCACAAGCATTGATGGTTCCAAAATTCTTCATTTCATTGGAAGAATGAATCTTGCGCAAGATACTTTCAGTTGCTGCTATCTGATAAGGACGCATGATGAGCAAGGTATTATCCACATCAAAAACACAATACTTGGTCAAAACTTCCAAGAGGACACGCTTGCTTAAGAAAGTAACAGTAAAATCTTCCAATTCGTGAATGGTCTTATTCTTACGGTCTGCCCACTCACAGGTAAACTCATAGTGATTTTTATTCTGAGCTGTTGTATTTGCAAAGTAGCGTGTATAAGTACCATTCGAAATCACAAAAATCTGAACATACTTATACAAAGAATTTTCGCTGTTAAAGCTTTCCTTACTATAACGGTGAACCTGATTAAAGGCTTCTTGCAGACTAACTCCCCGCTTCTTCAATTCAATCTGAACTAGCGGAAGACCATTGACTAAAATTGTCACATCATAACGGTTGGTATGACTCCCCACTTGCGTCACTTGGTTGATGACCTGCATACTGTTGTTGTGAATGTTTTTCTTGTCAAGGATGAAAATATTTTTAATCCGTCCATCATCAAAAACAAAGTCATAGATATGATTTTCTTGGATTTTTCGTGTTTTTTCAACCAAACCTTCATTGGGACAATCTAAATACTCGACTACAAAACGTTGCCATTCAGCATCCGTAAACGTAACCTTATTAAGCTTTTCAATTTGAACCTTTGCATTCGCTAAAAGCTCCGCAGGTGTATGGATATCCAATCGTTCATAATTGAGACCATTGACCAAATCCATAAGCAATTGTCTTTCCAAATCTGCCTCAGACTGAAATTCTCTATCTGTGCGATACTCCGGTTGATACTCAGCCAAGAGAATCCCTTCATTTGTTTCCGCAATTACTTCATGTACTTTTGAATAATCAACCATGGCATGCTTCCTTTTTTGTTTTAATTAAGATTCTTTCTCAAAATGATTCTGGAATTTATCTAGTGAAGTTTAATAATTGTTCTCTCCAGTATTCATACTGTTTCTGTCTTAGTTCAATTTCCTTTGGAAGGCCCTCAGAAAGAGAGTTGGTTAAGGTGTTGAAATTGTCAAGAATGGAGACGATTCTCTCTTGTTCGGAAAGGGATGGTAAGATAATCTTCATTTTTGCAAGATTTTTAGGATAAAGTTCAATTACTTTTGTACCAAGTACTCTTTTTTCCTTTTGAATTTGGAAAAATCTAGTTCTAAAAAGATAGGCTAAAAATTTAGTATTTTGCTCAGTTCTGATTATACATGAATGCCCACCTATACAAACTTCCTCTTTCCCTAACCAAACTACAGATTTACCAACATCCTCAACATTTTCAGACGTCGTCGCAACAATCAAATCACCAGTTTTAGCTTTTTGAAGTTTTCTTGCTAACTCTGAATTTATAAATGATTTTGTTCTCTCAGTCTCAATTCCATAATATGTATATATCTGTCCGTAATGAATGCACGGAACACCGACATCCTGGAAATCTTTCTTCTGTAAGCCATTACCTCGAATAATATCTCCCAAAGCTCCCAACTCCACTCGAATTGGGCCAAATACCCACTGTAAAAGCTTGATAATAGCGGAGTTGTCCCACTCCTCTACTCTACTCTACTCTCAGTGTACTCGCCTTCGGCGACGAATGTCAAGAGCTTTTCTCGAAAATATTCGTACTGTTTTTGGCGTAGTTCAATCTCCTTGGGAAGTCCGATGTTGAGGTCATTACAAACCTTGTCAAAGTTGTCCAGAACTTGAACAATACGAGACTGGATTTCTAGAGATGGGTAAGGAATCCTAATGTTATTTAAATTTTGTTGATTTAACTTTGGTTGCGCTGCTCCAGTAATATATGGTGATAAATCTAGATAATTTAAATAATAGTTAACAAACTTTTGATTAATAATGTTGTCAAATTTTAATACATGAGCATGATTATTTACCCATGTTTTACCTGAAATGGAGAATGCAATGGGTGTTTTACGAACAACTAAATTTGCTCCATCCTCTGATATCAAAAGATAGTCTCCATCAAATATAAAACTATCAACATAATCTACTATTCCAGAAGCGCCATAATATGGATAAATACCTAAACTACGCCCTCCTTTTGCAACTGGCTTTCTCATGTTATCTAAATTTTCTGCCACTTCCCCCAGCGTCTTCCACTCTACCTGATAAACCTCGTCCTCAAAAGATAGGAGTTTATCTCGATAAAAAGAATATTGCTTTTTACGTGAGGTCAATTCTGAGGTCAATTCTGAGGTCAATTCTGTAACATAATCAGTGAATTTGTCAAGTATTTGCACGATTTTCTCTTGAATTTTTAGAGGAGGGATGGGGATTTTAACTTTATCAAGAATAGCTTGAGTCAAACTAGGTCTTGTTGGATTAGTTGCCATTTCTTCCAATTTGACAGTTGTTAAATAATAATAAAAATACTTTGGAATAATCTGATTTTCATCAATCTCAGTATAGTAAATGGTATCAACATTCCAGAAAGCTTTTTCTATATAGAACAAGTTAGAAATAGAACCTTTCCTAGGAATTAAAACTGTTGGTTTGTCATAAGAATAATCTGAGACAAATTCTCCCATTTCTCCACCACTTCCATATACTGGTACTTCCCCACTTGGAAGAGTTTTCCAATCCTTTCCATTCTTCAATATAGCAACATCTTTAAGTACTTTCCACTCAACGGGACAGTTCTGGATTTCTTCTAGGATGTTCATCACTTACCTCCTTCCTTGGCTAGATTTTCAATACTTTTGATTTCCTTGAGGTAATCTTTTTCAACTTGACTAAGGGTCTTGGCTTGGTAGCTCTTATATTCCTTATCCACCTTATGCTTCATCTGTTCACGAGAGATAGAACCACTGTTAGCTAGCAAGTCTTCCCCAGTAGCCTGAAGGATACGATCTACGTGAGCCACCCAGTCAGCCATGGTCATGATTTCTTCTCGCTCTGCCTGTCTTTCAGCAAAGTCTAGATATCCTGATACAAGCTGATTAAGTCCACGGAGTTCTTTTTCTGTCAGGTAGTTCTTGGCAACTTTTGCTTCGGATAAAGTAGGAAGGTCTCCCTTAAAAGTAGTCAAGCCCATAAACTCCTTTTCACTATCAACACGATTGTAGATGAGTTCGCTCGCAGTATTGTGGTGAATAGCATAATGCATCTTGTTTTGAACTGTCGCAAAGAATTTCTTTGCCTCTGGTGAATTTGCATTGTAGTCGCTTGATGTAGCAAAGAGATCCAAGACCTGACGGTAAAAGACTTTTTCACTTGAGCGGATATCTCGGATTCTTTCAAGAAGTTCTTTAAAGTAAGAGCCTCCACCCAAGTTTTTCAAGCGCTCATCATCCATGGCAAAGCCCTTAATCAGATACTCTTTCAAGACTGTCGAAGCATAGAGTCTGAACTGAATGCCACGAGGAGATCGAACTCGATAACCAATCGCCAAAATCATATCGAGATTATAGTAGGCGACATTTCGCTGAACACTTCTATTTCCCTCATTTTGAACTGTCAACTTATAGTTGACAGTTGCCTCTTCCGATAATTCTCCATCTTCAAAAATAGCCTTGATATGTTTACTAATATTTTGCTTGGAAGTTTGAAAGAGCTCAGCTAGTTCTTGTTGGGTCAGCCAGACCGTTCCATTATCCAAGTGAAGTTCAATAGCGGACTCGCCGTCATCTGTCCTATATAGAATCACATCATTTGCCATAGCTCAGCTCCTCTACAATCTTGTCTATCTCTGCACGCAAGTGGTCAATTTTGGCAACAGTCTCAGCGATTTCTTTATTGAGAACATCGATATCAATCTTCTCACGTGTATCTTCTTGTTCGACATAGGTTGATACAGACAGGTTATAATCCTGCTCTGAACCAATCACATCATTATCAACAAGAGCAGATTTATAGTCAACATTTTGATAATTAGAGAATAATTCAACTATATGTTCGATATTGCTATCCGTCAAAACATTGTTGTTAGTTTCTTTTTTGAATTCCTTACTCGCATCAATAAAGAGTGTTTTATTTTCAAGTTTATTCTTCGCTAGAACTAAAATCGTGGTCGCAATAGAAGTTCCAAAGAAGAGATTGTCTGGAAGGGAAATTACTGCTTCAACAAAGTTGTTATCTACTAGATACTGACGAATGGTCTTTTCAGCTCCTCCACGATAGAAAATGCCTGGGAAACAAACAATTGCTGCTCGACCTTTATTGGACAAGTGATTGAGACTATGCATGATAAAGGCAAAGTCAGCTTTTGACTTAGGAGCTAGTTTCCCTGCTGGAGCAAAACGGTCATCGTTTATCAGAGTTGGATCTCCATCTCCCACCCATTTGACAGAGTATGGAGGGTTAGAAACGATAGCATCAAACGGCTTTTCTTCCAGATGCTGAGGATTTAAAAGGGTATCTCCTCGCTTAATATCAAAGTTGTTGTAGTTGATATTGTGTAAGAACATATTCATACGAGCCAAGTTGTAGTTGGTCATATTAATTTCCTGACCAAAGAATCCGTCTTCTAGAATATGGTCTTCATATTGTTTTTTCATTTGAAGAAGGAGAGAGCCTGAACCACATGTTGGGTCATAGACCTTGTTAATCTTGTCTTTACCAACCATCACTAGTTGAGCCAACAGTTTAGAGACTGTCTGAGGAGTGAAAAATTCACCCCCACTTTTTCCTGCATTACTAGCATAGTTAGAAATCAAGAACTCATAGGCATCACCAAAGGCATCGATGTCATTTTCCTCAAAGTTGCCAAAGTTAATACTATTGATACCATTAAGAATATCAGAAAGACGCTTATTTTTTTCTGGAACAGTCCCACCAAGGATATTGCTTCGTGTATCCAAGTTGTCGAACAAACCTTTGATATCATCCTCTGATTTGAACCCAATCGCTGACTTCTCAATAGCTTGGAAAATGTTGGCCAAGTCTTCGTTTAAATTTTCATTTTGCGAGGCATTCTCGACAACATTTTCAAATAGTTGACTCGGAAGGATAAAGAATCCCTTATCCTCAACTGTACCTGGTTTAAAATCTTGCTCAGCTTCTTGGTCACTCAATTCAGCATAACGGAATTCTAAGTCGCCAGCTTCATGCTCAGCGCGGTCAAAATAATCGGCCATATGCTCTGAAATAAAGCGATAGAAAAGGATACCTAGGATATATTGCTTAAAATCCCAACCATCTACAGCACCACGAACATCGTCCGCAATCGCCCAAATTTTACGATGCAGTTCCTTGCGTTCTGTATTTTCTTTACTTGCCATTGTTACTTTCCTTATTAAATAAATGTATTATCTCTTCTATTTTATCATATTTTAAGAAAACCCACTCGAAGTGAGAAGAGCGAGTGGTATAGAAATGTTTTTAGATTAAGATTTTACAATTTTATTCTATAAATTCAATTATTTTTTGATTTTATTAAGATAGTAGAACATTTTTCATACCATCCTTATCATCACTCTTTATAAATACAAGATTTCGTTTTCCTGTTAACTCTACCAATTTTTCTTTACCAAGAATGATTGCAAGATTCTTAATAATCGAACGTTTAGCAAGCTCATCAAAATAAGTAAAAACAAATCGATAAATATATTTTCCATTCTCTGCTAATTCAAAACATTTTTGAAATATTTCCTTATCCAAAGGATCAACCGAGTGACCAAAAACAATAATATTCTTTGAATTTGGAAGTTGACCACCGAATGCATCACCTATATCGTAGAAAGTTCGTTTAAAAAATTCTTCAAATTTATTTCCAGTTTCCTTAACAACTCTTTGGTAATATTTCTGATAAGGAATTAAATCACTGTTGACATCATTTTCTTTGTCCTCAATTCCAAAGACCATAGTATTGATTCGACTGAAGGATCTATCTAAATCAATTCGGCCATGTATGAAATGAGTTCTCTCCTCAGAAGTCCCAAATAAATATCCTGATGTATTAGTATAATTAAAGTTTAGAACTGAAGAATTCGATAAATCTGATATTGCATCTAGAGCTGTTGGCTTTGCTTCAATCCTTCGAATATCAAAATCTATATAATCTAAATAAGACAGATAGATTTCTAACAGTTCTGTTAATAAATTTAACTGTTCAATAAAAATATAATTTAATTTGTTCAATACCAAATCTCTATCCAAAAACTTCCATTCATAGTGACTGTAGAGCGGAGCGAATACCTCTGCAATAAAGTATTTTGCGCTGAAATTAGTTTCATTTTTCAAACTATCTCTACTTTTTCTAATTGGATGTATGTCTGATAAATCATATAGTAATTTCATATTCTCTTTAAAATACATTATTGCATCCGCGAGTTGGGAAATCATTATTTCAATATTAGACCAATTTTCTCCAAGGGTATCTTTGTTTTCATTGATAAATTTCAAATATAAATTATCTTTGTATTTCTCAATACTAATATTTTTAACTTTTAGAAACTGCAGTAACTCCTCATCTGGATTAGAAAATAATTGTTTTTCAAACTCAATAAAATCGGTATATCTTGTATCTCGGTTCATCGCACGATCAAACCCGTTGCCTAATATTAAAATTGTATCTGCCATAAAATTTCCTCTTATATCTACATATAGTTAACTTTCCTAACAAACTTTTTATCACTTCAAATATAACATAAGCATATTTTTCAGTATCATTCTCTAAAATTATACCACGAAACCAAAAAAATCCTCATTAGAAACCCGCTTCTAAGGGGTTGTCTTTATCCTGTTTCTTGGGCTGGTTCTACTGGTTTGATCTTTTTATCTTTCTTGTTGCTAGTGATGAGGCAGCTCTTGCTATCAAAGACTCATTCCCCCTTTCTCCTTAAAATATGGTATAGTAGAAATATACTATCTATGAGGAGTTTACATGTCACAGGATAAACAAATGAAAGCTGTTTCTCCCCTTCTGCAGCAAGTTATCAACATCTCATCGATTGTCGGTGGGGTTGGGAGTTTGATTTTCTGTATTTGGGCTTATCAGGCTGGGATTTTACAGTCTAAGGAAACCCTCTCTGCCTTTATCCAGCAAGCAGGTATCTGGGGGCCACCTCTCTTTATCTTTTTACAGATTTTACAGACTGTAGTCCCTATCATCCCAGGGGCCTTGACCTCGGTGGCTGGGGTCTTTATTTACGGGCACATCATCGGGACTATCTACAACTATATCGGCATCGTGATTGGCTGTGCCATTATCTTTTATCTAGTGCGCCTCTATGGGGCTGCCTTTGTCCAGTCTGTCGTCAACAAGCGCACCTATGACAAGTATATCGGTTGGTTGGATAAGGGCAATCGTTTTGACCGTTTCTTTATCTTTATGATGATTTGGCCCATTAGTCCAGCTGACTTTCTCTGTATGCTGGCTGCCCTGACCAAGATGAGTTTCAAGCGCTATATGACCATCATCATTCTGACCAAACCATTTACTCTCGTGGTTTATACCTATGGTCTGACCTATATTATCGACTTCTTCTGGCAAATGCTTTGACATGTAAAAAATCCGTTTGGTTTCCCAAGCGGATTTTTAGAACGTAGATTGACTATAGCTTGATACTAAATATACTTTGGTATGAAAATCATATCTATTTTTCGATAGTGAGGCGAGGACTTACCTAGCCTTTCCGCCGTGATAGAAACACCTGAAATCTAATGATTTCAGGTGTTCGGAAACTTTGAGACATTAGGCTCAAAGTTTAGGTATGGAATTTCGAAGAAAGTCGCTACCGTCCGTAATCACTTAAGGAAAGGCTCAAAAATATTGTTTTCAACTACAAAATCCGTTTGGTTTCCCAAGCGGATTTTGTGCTTTATTTTGAAACTTCTTTTGCAAGGACAAAGTTCCCAAGTGTGGCAGAACCATTCCCTGCGACTGCTGGCGTCACGATGTAATCACGCACATCTGGTACTGGTAGGTAACCATTGAGAAGAGATGTAAATTTCTCACGGACACGGTCCAGCATGTGTTGTTGAGCCATGACCCCTCCACCAAAGACAATCACGTCTGGGCGGAAAGTCACTGTCGCATTAACCGCAGCTTGAGCGATATAGTAGGCTTGAACGTCCCAAACAGGGTTATTGAGTTCAATATTTTCCCCACGTACACCTGTACGAGCTTCCAAACTTGGACCAGCTGCATAGCCTTCCAGACATCCCTTATGGAAAGGACAAACACCCTTAAACTCTTTTTCAATATCCATTGGGTGTCTAGCCACATAGTAATGACCCATTTCAGGATGACCCACACCGCCGATAAACTCACCACGTTGGATGACACCTGCACCGATACCTGTACCGATTGTGTAGTAAACCAAGTTTTCGATACGGCCACCAGCATTGTTACGGGCAACCACTTCACCATAAGCAGAGCTGTTTACGTCTGTAGTGAAGTACATTGGCACGTTGAGGGCGCGACGAAGGGCACCAAGCAAGTCCACATTTGCCCAGTTTGGTTTTGGAGTTGTTGTAATAAAGCCATAAGTTTTTGAGTTTTTATCAATATCAATCGGACCAAATGAACCAACTGCAAGACCAGCAAGATTATCGAATTTTGAGAAGAACTCAATTGTTTTATCGATTGTTTCGATTGGAGTTGTTGTTGGAAATTGTGTTTTTTCTACAACGTTAAAGTTTTCATCACCGACAGCACAGACAAACTTTGTACCGCCCGCTTCCAAGCTTCCATATAATTTTGTCATGATAAACCTCTTGTTTTTATTTTCTTTATTATAGCATATTTCGAAAGTCTAAATTTCTCTATTTTTTAGATTTTCCTCTGTAAATCTTACCATTCAAGCAAAAACGAACAAACATGTCATTTGTTCGTTTTCATTTTGAGAGGATTAATTAGATTTTCACTTCAATCACAGCATCCCCCTTCGCAACTGAACCTGTTGCGACTGGAGCTACTGAAGCGTAGTCAGCTGTGTTTGTAACGATAACCATTGTTGTATCATCAAGACCAGCTGCAGCGATTTTGTTTGAATCAAATGTTCCAAGAACATCGCCAGCTTTAACCTTGTCACCTTGAGCAACTTTTGCTTCAAAACCTTCACCATCCATAGATACAGTGTCAATACCAACGTGGATCAAAACTTCAGCACCATCAGTTGTTTTCAAACCAAAAGCGTGTCCTGTTGGAAAGGCAATTGAAACTTCAGCATCAGCTGGTGCATATACCACACCTTGACTTGGTTTCACAGCGATACCTTGCCCCATAGCTCCACTTGAGAAGACTGGATCATTGACATCAGCAAGAGCAACAACATCACCAACGATAGGAGTTACAAGTGTTTCATTTTGAAGAGCTGCTGGAATGTTACCAGTTGTTTCTTCTTGAACCAAACGTTCTGTCTCTACTTCAGTAGCAACTTCTTTTTCATCCTCATAACCAAACATATAAGTAAGAGCGAAACCAAGAACGAATGATACAGCTACCATAAGAAGGTATTGGGCAAGTTGTCCGTTACCGATGTAAAGCATTGTACCAGGGATGATGGTGATACCATTACCAGTACCAGCAAGTCCAAGGATAGAAGCCAATCCACCACCGATTGCACCAGCAATCAATGAAAGGAAGAATGGTTTACGGAAGCGCAAGTTAACCCCGAAAATAGCAGGCTCTGTAATACCTAGGAAGGCAGAAAGAGCAGCTGGGAAAGCAAGTGTTTTTAGTTTTGGATTTTTAGTTTTAACACCAACCGCAACAGTCGCAGCACCTTGAGCTGTCATAGCAGCTGTGATGATCGCGTTGAATGGGTTAGCATGGTCAGCAGCAAGCAATTGAACTTCAAGCAAGTTGAAGATGTGGTGCACACCTGATACGACGATCAATTGGTGAACCCCACCGATCAAGAAACCACCAAGACCAAATGGCAAGCTGAGGATCGCTTTTGTAGCGATAAGGATGTAGTTTTCAACGACGTGGAAGACTGGTCCGATGACAAAGAGTCCAAGGATAGACATAACCAAAAGTGTCACGAATGGCGTTACTAAGAGGTCAATCACATCTGGAACAACCTTGCGGACAGCTTTTTCAAATTTAGCTCCGACAACCCCGATGATGAAGGCTGGAAGAACGGAACCTTGCAAACCAACAACAGGGATGAAACCAAAGAAGTTCATAGCTGTTACTTCACCACCTGAAGCGACTGCCCAAGCGTTTGGAAGTGAGCCAGAAACAAGCATCATACCAAGAACGATACCAACGGCTGGATTTCCACCGAATACACGGAAGGTTGACCACACAACCAAACCTGGCAAGATGATAAAGGCTGTATCTGTCAAGATTTGAGTGTAAGTTGTCACATCAGCTGGAAGTGTCATTCCAAGAGCAGTCAAGAGACCACGCACACCCATAAAGAGACCTGTCGCTACGATAACTGGGATGATTGGAACGAAAACGTCACCGAAAGTACGGATAGCACGTTGGAACCAGTTCCCTTGTTTGGCAGCTTCTGCTTTCATGTCATCTTTAGATGATGTTGGCAAACCAAGTGCAACAACTTCATCGTACATTTTGTTGACTGTACCTGTACCAAAGATGATTTGGTATTGACCTGAGTTAAAGAAAGCACCTTGAACTTTATCCAAGTTCTCAATCGCTTCTTTATTGATTTTTCCTTCATCTTTAACCATGACGCGTAGACGAGTGGCACAGTGAGCTACACTGTTGACATTTTCACGTCCGCCCAAGGCAGCGATGACTTTTTTTGCAATTTCCTGATTGTTCATTTGCAAAAATCTCCTTATATAAAATTTTGTTCTTGTTTGAAAGCGATTTTATCCGCCCTTACGACTATTATTTTATCATGTTTTAAAAATATGTCAAGCGTTTTGCAGAAAAAATATTCTATCCACTTAGTGGGCACGCTTTAGATTGATTGTTTTTGATTGTTTTATCAGGTATTCCTTGAAAAAATAAGTTTGTAATCTTGGTTGAAAAGGCTTTTATTTCATTATCTTTCATATTTTCTTGAAAAGTTGATTGATTTTCTTATTTTTATTTATGATAAACGTTTGACAGTTTTTTCTCTTTTTTAACATAAAAGGCTTGCATTTTTTATCGAAAACGGTTACTATTAAAAGTGATAAGATTTTTGGAGGAATGAATGAATGGAATGGACAACTGAGCGTCGTTACAGACTCTATCAAGATTGGACGCAAGAAGAAATTCAAAATATTAAAGAAAATATGGCACAATCTCCATGGCATACTCATTACCATGTTGAGCCAAAAACAGGACTTCTCAACGACCCAAATGGCTTTTCTTACTTTGATGGCAAGTGGATTGTTTTTTATCAAAACTTTCCTTTTGGTGCAGCCCATGGGTTAAAGTCTTGGGTGCAGCTTGAAAGTGATGATTTAGTGCACTTTACAGAAATCGGAGTCAAAGTTTTGCCTGATACTCCATTAGATAGCCACGGTGCCTACTCTGGTTCTGCCATGCAGTTTGGCGATAACTTGTTCCTATTTTATACAGGAAATGTTCGCGATGAAAACTGGATCCGTCACCCTTACCAGATTGGAGCTTTGATGAACAAGGATGGCAAGATTACAAAGATTGACAAGATCTTGATTGACCAGCCAGCAGACTCAACTGACCACTTCCGTGATCCGCAAATTTTTAACTTCAAGGACCAATACTATGCTATCGTCGGTGGACAGGACTTGGAGAAAAAAGGCTTCGTCCGTCTCTACAAGGCTGTAGACAACGACTATACAAACTGGCAAGCCGTTGGCAACCTTGACTTTGCTAACGACTGTACTGCCTACATGATGGAATGTCCAAACCTGGTCTTTGTAGGCGAGCAACCTGTCCTTCTCTACTGTCCACAAGGATTGGATAAGAAAGTTCTAGACTACGACAATATCTATCCAAATATGTATAAGATTGGGGCTTCCTTTGACCCTGAAAATGCCAAAATGGTAGATGTATCTCAACTTCAAAACATGGACTATGGTTTCGAAGCCTATGCAACTCAAGCCTTCAACGCTCCTGATGGACGTGCTCTAGCTGTTAGCTGGCTTGGTTTACCTGATGTTTCATATCCATCTGACCGTTTTGACCACCAAGGAACCTTCTCTTTGGTCAAGGAACTCACTATCAAAGACGGCAAGCTCTACCAATACCCAGTCGCAGCCATCAAGGACCTTCGTGCCTCTGAAGAAGCCTTCTCAAACCGTGTTCAAACCAAGAACACATACGAACTCGAACTCAACTTGGAAGTTAATAGCCAGAGCGAAATTGTCCTACTTGCTGATAAAGAAGGTAAGGGACTTTCAATCAACTTTGACCTTGTAAATGGTCAAGTAACAGTGGATCGTAGCCAGGCTGGAGAACAGTATGCCCAAGAATTTGGAACAACTCGTTCTTGCCCAATCGATAACCAGGCTACTACTGCTACAATCTTCATCGATAACTCTGTCTTTGAAATTTTCATCAATAAAGGAGAAAAAGTATTTTCTGGTCGTGTCTTCCCACATGCGGACCAAAATGGTATCCTGATTAAATCTGGAAACCCAACTGGAACTTACTATGAATTAGATTATGGTCGCAAAACTAACTGATGTCGCCAAACTTGCAGGCGTCAGCCCTACTACCGTTTCTCGGGTTATCAATAAAAAAGGCTATCTATCTGAAAAAACCATTCAAAAGGTCAATGAAGCCATGCGGGAATTGGGCTATAAACCCAACAACCTAGCTCGTAGTTTGCAAGGAAAATCAGCCAAATTAATCGGTTTGATTTTCCCCAATATTTCCAACGTTTTCTATGCAGAATTGATTGATAAATTGGAACACCAACTCTTCAAAAATGGTTACAAGACCATCATCTGCAACAGTGAGCACGATTCTGAGAAGGAACGTGAATACATAGAAATGTTAGAAGCCAATCAAGTGGACGGCATCATTTCGGGTAGTCATAACCTAGGAATCGAAGACTACAATCGCGTGACAGCGCCGATTATTTCCTTTGACCGCAATCTGTCACCAGACATTCCTGTCGTCTCCTCTGACAACTATGCTGGTGGGGTTCTAGCCGCCCAAACCTTAGTCAAGACAGGTGCCCAGTCTATTATCATGATTACAGGGAATGACAATTCCAATTCGCCAACTGGACTACGCCACGCTGGTTTTGCATCTGTTCTCCCCAAAGCACCTATTATCAATGTTTCCAGTGACTTTTCTCCTGTCAGAAAAGAAATGGAAATCAAGAATATCTTGACCCATCAAAAACCAGATGCCATCTTTGCTTCGGATGATTTAACTGCTATTCTAGTCATTAAAATTGCTCAGGAACTGGGAATTTCTGTACCAGAAGAGCTCAAGGTCATCGGCTATGATGGTACCTACTTTATCGAAAATTACTATCCTCAACTGGCTACTATTAAGCAACCCTTGGAAGAGATTGCCTGCCTCACTGTTGACCTCCTCTTACAAAAAATCGAAGGCAAGGAGGTCGCGACAACTGGTTACTTCTTACCAGTTACTCTTTTACCGGGAAAAAGTATTTAAGCACAAGAAAACTCAGACCGATTCGTCTGAGTTTTTTTATGATCTTAAGTTTTCGAGATAACGCTGGGCTGTCTCTAAGTTAAAGGTTTGATCTGCGATGAGGCGCTCGACTAGGGGAGCAACTTCAGATTCACTAGCACCTGCGAGAAGTGCCAAGGATTTGGCCTGCAATTTCATGTGGCCTTGCTGGATCCCTGTACTGACCAAGGCTTTCAGGGCTGCAAAGTTTTGGGCAAGCCCGATAGAAACGATAATCTGAGCTAATTCTTTAGCAGAAGGATTTCCCAGTAATTCATGACTTAGGGCTACACGAGGGTTGAGACCGATAGAGCCACCCTTGGTCGCTACAGGCATGGGCAGGGTCATCTCACCGAGCAATTCTTCTCTTTCCATGTCCAGTGTCCATTGACTAAGACCTTGATAGCGTCCATCTCGACTGGCAAAGTCATGGGCTCCTGCCTCAATGGCACGCCAATCATTACCAGTGGCAATCAAAATGGCATCAATACCGTTAAAAATCCCTTTATTGTGAGTAGCAGCTCGATACGGATCAGCCTGCGCAAACTGGCTAGCCAAGGCTATCTTCTCTGCAATTTCTCGTCCTTGATCCTTTTGGCGGCTCAAGTAGCGAAAGGCGATGCGACAGCTTGCAGTCACCAGAGAATCGGTCGCGTAGTTAGATAGGATTCCCATGAGACTTTGTCCCTGACTGAGTTCTTCTAAGACTGGTTTCAAGGCTTCCAGCATGGTGTTGAGCATATTGGCTCCCATGGCTTCTTGGGTATCAACATGGAGATAAACAACAAGGAAGTCTGTTTCGCCTTTTATCTGTTCTACATGCAAATCACGCGCCCCACCTCCTCGTTTAACGATAGAAGGATAGGCTTGATTGGCAAGTTCCAAGAGTTCTGCTTTCTTGCTGGCAATCTGCACTTGCGCTAGATCAGAATCATCAACTTGATAAAGGGCTACCTGTCCAATCATCTGACGCTGATGGACTTGAGCAGTAAAGCCACCTGCACGCTTGATGATTTTGCTGGCATAGCTGGCCGCAGCAACCACAGAGGGTTCTTCTGTCACATAGGGAACTGTGTATTCCTGACCGTTGACGAGGACCTCTGGGACCAGCGAATAAGGCAGAGAAAAAGTTCCCACTACATTCTCACTCAGCTGGTCTGCCACAGTCACACTCATCTGTTCATCCTGCTCCAGACTCGCTTGTCTCTCAGGACTAAGGAGCGCCTGAGCTTTTAACAGCTCGAGGCGCTCTTGGTATGATTTTTTAGAAAATCCATTCCAACTTATCTTCATTATTTTTCAACCTTGCTATAACGGCGTTGGTGGTCGACAATTTCAACCAAGGCATAGTCTTGATTTTCATAGCCAGTAAACTGGGCAGAATTTGTTTCATCCAAGTCCACTTCCTCAAAGAAGACTTTTTCATAGTCAGCAACAGACAGGGCAGTTCGTTGGTTGAGCTTATTCAAACGGTCTTTATCCAGATAAGCTTCATATCCTTCAACCAATTCACCACTGAAGAACTCAGCCACAGCACCACTTCCGTAACTATAAAGGGCAATTTTATCCCCAGCCTTCAAACTATCTGTATTTTCCAAGAGAGACAAAAGTCCAAGGAAGAGGGAACCAGTGTAGATATTCCCCACCTTTTGACTGTAGAGAATAGACTGGTCAAAATGCTTTTGCAAGAGGTCTTTTTTCTCTTGAGGCAAGTTCTTATCCATGATTTTTTTCAAGCCTTTTAGAGCTAATTTAGGATAAGGCAAGTGGAAGCAAACAGCCGCAAAATCATCTAAAGTAAGCTGGTAGCGTTTTTGGTATTCAAGCCAAGTCGTTTTCAAACTATCCAAGTATTGTTGGGTAGAATAAACACCATTTACATAAGGAGTTGTTGAGTAATTTGGACGCCAGAAATCCATGATGTCACGAGTCTGGGCCACATTGTCATTATTAAAGGCCATAATGCGTGGATTTTGTGTAATTAACATGGCCACACTTCCAGCACCTTGAGTTGGTTCTCCTGGAGTTTCAATACCGTATTTGGCAATATCACTGGCAATGACCAAGACCTTGGACTCTGGAGAATTTTCCACATGCAATTTGGCATAATGAAGGGCAGCTGTCGCTCCATAGCAGGCTTCTTTAATCTCGAAACTACGAGCAAAGGGCTGGATGCCAAGCAAGCCATGCACAAAGACGGCTGCAGCTTTACTTTGGTCAATTCCTGACTCAGTAGCCACAATGACCATGTCAATTTCTTGTCTCTCTTGCTCAGTTAAAATAGAATCACTTGCACTGGCCGCCAAGGTCACGATATCCTCAGTTAGGGGCGCAATACTCAATTCCTTGAGCAAGAGTCCTTTGCTTAATTTTTCAGGGTCAATTCCCCTCGCTTCTGCTAAGTCTTGTAATTTCAAGACATATTGACTGGTCGCAAAACCAATCTTATCAATACCGATTGTCATATTTACCTCTGTTTTATCATTCATTGTAAAAAATCGTTCTATACTATTTTATCACAAATAGCAGTAAAAGAGAGAAAAAAGACTTGATTCACCAAATCAAGTCGCTTATTATTCTAACCATTATGCTGTTTTCGTAAGTGAGAATAAAGTCTGAGAATCACTGTTCCGCTAGCCATTCCAATGGAAATCACCAAAGCCAACATAACAACCAAGGTTGCACTAGCAATGGCATGACTGTAATCTCCTGTCACAAAAAAGGCAGTTGTCCGATAGGAAAGATAACCCGGAACCAGAGGTGCCAAGATGGCCAAGATAAAGACCACAGCAGGTGTCTTATAAAGAATACTTAAAATCTGGCTGACACAAGAACCGATAATGGCTGCAATAAAAGTAGCCACAATAACATTGGTCGGTTCCTTGAGCAAGAGATAGATTAGCCAGACAGCCATGCCCAAAATCCCTCCAGGTAAGAGCATAGAGCGTTGCACATTGAGTACGATTAAAAAAGTGATAATAGCAAGAAGACTTGCTACTGCTTGTAATAAAAAGGTTGTTAGTGTCATATTAATTCATCAATACCAAGGCGACAGAAGTTCCCGCCCCTAAAGCAAGGGTAATGAGCAGGGATTCAAACATCTTACTCATACCAGAGTTTATGTGGTTGGTCATAATATCACGAACCGCATTGGTCAAGGCAATCCCTGGTACAAAAGGCATGACCGCACCAGCTATAATCAAATCTGCCGTTGAAGGAAAGCCTGTGTAGCGAGCCCAAAACTGGGCTATCATCCCAAAAACAAAGGCTCCAGCAAAGGCTGTCACAAAGGGAATTCGGATAAACTTCTCTACATAGAGGGAAAAGGCAAAACCAAATAAGGTAGCCACTCCTGCCCCAAGTGCGTCGTAGATATTTCCACTAAACATAATCGAAAAGAAAGGAGCACTAAAGGTTGCAGCCAAAGTTACCTGCAACTTAGTATAAGGAAGGGGCTGGGCTTGCAAGGCCTTCAATTGCTTGAAGGCTGTCTCTAAATCAAGATTTCCTCCTACCAACTGACGAGAAATTTGGTTCACATCACAGACTTTTTCGATGTTATAAGAAGATGAGGTCACGCGTTTCATTCGCGAAATATTGGTATTTTCAATGGAGAAAAAGATGGCAGCAGGCATGGCAAGAACATTGCAATCCACAATCCCCTGTGAATGCGCAATCCGAATCATGGTATCTTCTACACGATGAATCTCTGAGCCACTTTTGAGAAGAATGGTTCCAGCTAACATAATCACATCGATGACGGCATTTAATTCTCTTGATTCTTCCATACTTTCCTCCTTTTATCAACTTCCTCTATTCTATCACAAATCTGGAGTCAAAAAAAATCTTTGCCATGAAATCATGACAAAGATTCATTTAATTACGTGAATTTTCGTGGCTTCCCTCACTACTTGATTGATTAGTAGAATGAGTATCTCCTCGTTGATTTCCTTGCTGGTTCCCCTGACTTGGTGTTGTAGTAGAACCTTGGTTGCCACGTTGGGCTGGTGCTGATGATGATGTTGACGGCGGTGTTTTCGGTTTGTAAATTGAAATCTTGATGCGTGTCTTATTCAAATCTACCTTTTCACCTGCTCTTGGACTCTGTTCAACGACGGTACCTTCAGCAGTTCCGGAAGGAGCTGTGGTAACTTCTACAACTTCAATGTTGGCTTCTTTAATACCGACAATTTGAACGAGATTATTTTTAGTAAATTCAAGACTAGATCCTATATAACTTGGCATAGCAACGCTGGTTACTTTCTTAGCAATAGTTAAAGTAATTGTTGAGGCCTTACTCAAATCATAAGTTGTTCCAGCTGACGGGCTCTGTCTAAGAACTGTTCCTTCTTCACTCTCGCTTGATTCTTCTTCCTCTATCTTGATGAGATTTTCAGGTACCTTCTTCTGCTTGAGTTCTGCGATAACATCGGTCGATTTACGGCCGATATAATTGCTCAATTGGAAAGATTGCTTACCTGATGAGACAACCAAATTGATTTTCGTTCCTTCTTTTCGACCAGTTCCAGCGTCAGGATCTGTACGGATAATCCGCCCTTCTTCCACCTTTTCACTAGCCTCTGATTTCTCCTCGCCAATCTCAAAATTGGCTTTCTTGAGGGTTTCCTTGGCTTCCGCCACTGTCTTACCTGCCACATCTGGAATGGCAATGGTTGCAGGAGTTCTGGATAGTATCCAAATAAGAGAAGCTGCCACCAATACAATGCTGGCCAACAAAATCATATAGCGAACTCTAAATTTCCGTTTCTTAACAGGCTTGGTTGCGTAATTGTCCTCTGAAGCCTGCTGACTCGGCTTCGCAGTCTGTGGCTTTGGACTTTGTGTTTGCACCTTAGGAATCGAAGTCAAGGTACTTTGTGGAACTTTAGGAAGAGTCTTGGTGTCAGCCTTAGTGGTATCATTAAACACCAATTTAGGCTCATTGCGACGATTATAAGACAAACTACTAGACAAGTCCACATACATCTCTGCAACTGACTGATAACGATCTGTCAATTTCTTGGCAGTTGCCTTGATGACAACATTCTCTAAAGCCTGAGGCACAGATGGATTCTCAGCTATAACCGATGGCAATGGTTTCTGGAAATGCTGGAGGGCTATGGTCACTGCACTATCCCCATCGTAAGGGATATGTCCTGTCAACATCTCATAAAAGATGATCCCCATGGCATAGATATCACTCTGTACAGTCGCTTTAGAACCACGCGCCTGCTCTGGTGACAAGTAGTGAACCGAACCAAGCATAGAGTTGGTCTGAGTCAGACTCGTCTCTGCAAAGGCTACCGCAATCCCAAAGTCTGTGACCTTGGCAGTCCCATCTGGTGTCAAGAGGATATTTTGAGGTTTCAAATCACGGTGAACAATGCCTCTAGTATGAGCTAAGCGCATAGCCAAGAGGATTTGTCCCATGATTCGGACCGCTTCTTCATTTGAAAGAGGGTGATGTTCCTTGATATAGCGCTTGAGGTCAAGTCCTGCTACGTACTCCATAGCTAAGTACTGTTGACCGTCTTCCTCACCAATATCTGTTATCCGAACGATATGAGGATGGTCTAGATCTGCCATAGCTCTCGCTTCACGCTGAAAACGAGCTACAGCTATTGGGTCCGTCTGGTAGTTGGTCCTCAGGACCTTCACTGCCACTTCTTCTCCATCTAGAATTAAATCCTTGGCCAAATAGACATCTGCCATGCCTCCTCGGCCAATCTGTTTCACAATCCGATAGCGTCCGGCAAAAATCTTGCCGATTTGGATCATTCTTCATCCTCCTCGTTCATAGAAACAAGGGCAACCGTAATATTGTCTAAACCTCCTGCATTGTTAGCAAAACGCACGAGCGTCGCTGTTTTATCTGACAAAGGAATATCACTGGTTACAATATCACAAATCTCACTGCCTGAAATCATGTTGGTTAATCCATCGCTATTAAGTAGGAGATAATCTCCTGTCGCAAGGGTAATCATTCCAAAATCAGGCTGAATTTCGTCTTTTTGACCAATTGACTGGGTAATAATATTTTTCTGTGGGTGGCTAGCTGCTTCTTCAGGTGTCAATTGACCAGCCTTGAGCAATTCATTGACCAAAGAATGGTCGCTTGTTAACTGGTGGTATTCCTCTCCACGAATCAAACCGATACGAGAATCCCCAATGTGGGCATAGATAGCCTGATTGCCAATAATAGCAACAGCTTCTAGAGTTGTTCCCATTCCTTTATAGGCATCATCTTGTCCCAATTGGTTAATCTTTTGATTTTCAATCTCAAGGTTGTTAGCAAACCATTCACGCACTTCATTAACTGTATCAATTTGAGTATCTACCCAAGCTACACCTAGGTCTGTTACCGCCATCTCACTAGCGATATTCCCTGCGCGATGACCTCCCATACCATCAGCTAGGATAATCATAGTACGTCCAGCTCTATTGACATAATGGTTGACATAGTCTTGGTTATTTGTTCGTTTCTGACCAACATCTGTTAATAATGAAATTTCCATGTGTTAGTTCCTTCCTAATCCGATATCTTGCGAAATTGACTGATGAAGAATCCATCACTTCCATACAATTCAGGGGTGATGAGGATACAGCCATCTTTCATGATATCCTTACATTCATGTTCTAGTGTTACTTGCTCAAATTCAGGATGACTTTCTAAAAATGCCTGTACGACTTGAAAGTTCTCCTCTGAGACAATAGTACAGGTACTATAAGTTATTATACCACCTTTGCGTAGTGTTTGACAAACACTACCTAATATTTCTAGCTGAATTTCCTGCAAGGACGCGAAATCTGCCGTTTCTTTATTGTATTTGATGTCTGGTTTACGGCGCAAAAGACCAATTCCTGAACAGGGAGCATCCACCAAAATCTTATCAAATGAATTCTGACCAAAAAACTCATGCACTTTTCTGGCATCTAATTTTTGCGTTTGAACCCTGTCTGCAACTCCCAGACGTTGGGCATTTTCTTGGATTAAATCCAACTTGTGGTCGTACAAGTCCAGAGCAGTAACCTGACCTGTCGTGAGATAAGAGGCTATATGAGCTGTTTTTCCACCCGGAGCCGCACAGGCATCTAGAACCTGCTCATGCCCTTTTAAATCAAGCGTCGGAGCAACAAGCTGACTGGACTCGTCTTGGATGGTAATGGCTCCATCCGCAAACAAATCATGGCCTGCAAAATGCCCTTGCTCCTTCACAAGACCAGAGGGAGACAAGGATGAAACACTGGCCTCCAACAAAACTTGGATTTCTTCTTTTCGTCCTAGGTCCGTTACACGAATACTGGCCTTGTTTCGCACCAAAAGGCTTTCAAAGATAGCTTGCGCTCGCTCTTCTCCGTATTCTTCCTTGAGCTTGGCAACTAGCCAAACTGGGAGAGAATAGGCAATGGAATCACGCTTGTTTTTTCGTTTTATGCTAGCAATATCTGGCCAGCCTTCACGCAGAATACGACGAAGGACGGCGTTGACTAATTTTTCACTGCCTTTTTTACGGACTTTGGCCAATTCTACTGCTTCATTGACCACAGCATGATCTGGAATCTTGTCCAAATAGCGGAGCTGGTAGGCACTCATGAGAAGAAGGACGTAGAGCCAGCTGTCTAACTGATCTCTGTCTTCAATAAAGTGGGACAAGTACCATTCCAGAGTCAGTTTACGGGCTACTGTTCCATAGACCAGCTCGGTCGCCAAGCCCTTGTCTGCTACAGAGAGCTGACTTCCCTTGAGATGCTTATTTAAGGCGATATTTGAGTATGCTTGATTGATAAAAACATCCTCTAATACTGCTAGGGATAAACTTCTAGCTGTTTCTACTTTAATCACCAAATCGTTCTCCTACTGTCAATGTGCGTCCAACTCCGTTGAGGAAGGAAGCAATGTCCATCTTAGGTTTACCAGCTGGCTGCACTTGTTTGAGGGATAGAGCCCCTTCTGCCGTTGCGACAATCAATTCTTTCTTGCCGATAGAGAGAATTTCACCTGGATTTCCCTTACCTTCTACTGGTAGGGCTTCATAAATCTTAAAGCGGTCGCCCTTAAGGAAAGTATGGGCAACAGGCCACGGATTCATTCCACGGATTTGGTTAAAGAGTTGACGATTGCTTTTAGTCCAATCTAGTTTTTCTTCTTCTGGCTTGATATTTGGCGAGAAAGTAACCTGACTTAGTTCCTGTGGTTCAGGTTTGATGTCACCAGCAATGTAGCCAGGCAAAGTATCCAAAAGCAAATCACGACCAACTAGCGCCAATTTCTCAAACAAGGTGCCGACATTGTCCTCATCCGTGATAGGAATACTGCAACGAGAAATCATATCTCCTGCATCCATTTCCTTAACCATTTCCATAATGGTCACACCAGCTTCCTCATCCCCTTGAATCAAGGCATAATGGATAGGCGCACCACCACGATGTTTAGGAAGAAGAGAAGCGTGAACATTGACAGCAAAGTCCATGCTATCAAGGAGTTTACTTGGGAGAAACTGGCCAAAAGCAGCAGTCACAATTCCATCTGCTCCTAACTGCATAATAGCTTCCATCTCTGGACTTCCAGATAATTTTTCAGGTTGGTAGATAGGAAGTCCTGCCTCTTTGGCAGCCTGCTTGACTGGGGTTTCTTGGATCACTTTTTTACGACCAACAGCACGGTCTGGCTGGGTCACAACGGCTAGAATTTCGTAACGGTCATCTGTCAAAAGTCCTTTTAAAACTGTTGCTGAAAAGTCGGGTGTCCCCATAAAGATTAATTTTGTCATATCTTCTCCTTCTTATAAAAATTGCTGCGGCTCATGGTCAATGCTGAGACGGAGCTCACTATTTTCCCGTTCTTGAGTCAAGGCCAAGACCTGGTTGAGGGTCGGACTTAGCTCATCTTCTAAACGGTATTTAATCAAAATCTGGTAATGATAGAGGTTGTGGGTACGAGCAATCGGTTTTGGCGTCGGCCCAAGGATGTCACTGGTTTCAGACAAACCTGACCGCAAAATATTCATGACTTCATAGGCACGTTTGACCACCTCTTCTTCCTTCTTGTGAGAAAGGGTAATTCCAATGGTGAAATAGTAAGGTGGATAACCAAGTTGTCGTCTAATTCCCATTTCATAGGCATAAAAGCCTTCGTAGTCCTGATCCTTGGCAAATCGAATAGCATAGTGCTGCGGATTGTAAGACTGAATCAAGACCTGACCAGCTTTTTCAGCACGACCTGCACGGCCTGCCACCTGAGTCAAGAGCTGGAAGGTTCTCTCAGAAGAACGGAAATCAGGCAGATTCAAGGCTGTATCGGCATTTAGAACTCCGACCAAGGTCACATTGGGAAAATCCAATCCCTTGGCAATCATCTGAGTACCTAGTAAAATATCTGCTTCCCCTCGTCCAAACTGGTCAAGAAGAGCTTGGTGACTGCCTTTCTTTCGAGTCGTATCCACATCCATCCGTAAAATACGGGCCTGGGGAAAGAGTTCTGCCAGCTCATCATAAGCCTTCTGAGTTCCCGTCCCGTAGTAACGAATACTTCGACTCTTACAGTTAGGACAGACCTGAGGAATGTCCTTAGAAAAACCACAATAATGACAATTCATGGTCTTGGTATCCATGTGCAAGGTCAAGGAAATGTCACAGTTAGGACAAGTATCCACCGTCCCACACTCCCGACACATGACAAAGCTAGAATAGCCACGGCGATTGAGCATGAGAACTACCTGCTCTTTTTTAGCCAGACGGTCCTGAATAGCTTCTAACAAAGGGGGCGTAAAGTTTGATGTCTCATTTTGTCCGATATAGTCTCGAAAGTCAATTACTTGAACCTCAGGGATCCTAGCTAAAGGATTGGCGCGTTGGGTCAGACGTAAATGTTGATAGACACCTTTGCCAGCCCGAGCACGGCTTTCCAGACTAGGAGTTGCTGAACCAAGAACCAATGCCGCTTGATTGTATTGGGCCCGTAAAATAGCCACTTCTCTAGCATGATAACGGGGATTGCTGTCCTGCTTATAAGTCGCTTCATGCTCTTCATCGATAATCATAACACCCAGATTTTTCAGCGGAGCAAAGATGGCCGATCTGGCACCCACAACAACTTGAGCATCGCCACGTTCCACTTTGCGCCATTCATCATACTTTTCACCATTGGACAGGCCTGAATGAAGAATGGCCACTTTCTCACCAAAACGAGCAATAAAACGCTCGGTCATCTGTGGAGTCAAGGAAATCTCAGGCACCAGCAAAATAGCTGTCTTGCCTTTGTCCAAGGCCCCTTGGATAATCTGCAAATAAACCTCGGTCTTCCCACTTCCTGTAATCCCTTGAAGGAGGAAGGGAGGCTGATGACTGCCAATCGCACTGACAACCGCATCACGCGCCTGCCTTTGCTCTGGATTCAATTCCAAAGACTGACTTGTTTCAATTCCTTCAAAATAAGCAGCCGAGCGTTGAACTTCCTTTTGGACTATGGTCACAGCACCTTGTTCTACAAAGAAGTTGACTTGCTCCCGCGAGTAGGACTCTAACAAACTAGCCAAAGAAGCACTCTCTGGATGAGACAGCAAATAGTCTCTCAATTCCAACTTTTTCTTGGCGCGTGCAGAAATCTCGACACTTTCTAATTGAGCAAGATTCACCTCATACCAAGACTGGGTCTTGACCTTCTTTTGATCGACTGCCTGATATTCCAGACCAAGCAGGCCTTTTCTAGTCAAATGCATCATTTCAGCTTGCTTAGCTAAATCCAGAGAAGAAAAGGCTAGCGAATCTTCTGAACCAAATAGACGCTCTCGGTCTTCCTGACTCAGACCTGCCAGAGGATAGAGAATCTTGTCGTAGCTAGAGTTCAGAAATCCTGGTAGCATAGCCTTGAGGATGGAGATTTTGTAGGAGAAGACGAACTTGCGTAACTCCTCAGCCAGCCAGAGTTGTTCTTGCGTGAGAACAGGAGAAAAATCCAACACCTCCGCAATATCTTTTAAATCTTGCTCCATCTCTTCCTCATCTGATTGAGACTCCAAACCAAGAACAATCCCTTGAATCAGGCGATTGCCCTTACCAAAAGGCACATGGACCCGCATCCCAACTTCCAGCATTCCCTCAAATTCCTCCGGAATCCTATAACTATAGGGTTGGTCCGTCTGCATCAAGGGCACATCCACAATAATTTTAGCTACAGCCATCTTCTCACCTCCTCCTTGTCAGTACATTCTTGCAATAGAAAAAATAAGATTGAGTCCCCCCAACCTTAAATTTTTTCACCATCTTCTTTTTCTTTAGCGATTTGCTCTTTGATTTTCTTTTCTTCTTCTTCTTTGCGGCGTTTTTCTTCTTCGATACGGCGACGCACTGCTTCACGTTTTCCTTCTGGGTCTGGGTGAATTGTAACGTTTCCTGATTCGATTTCTTCTAAAGCACGAAGAGTTGATTTTTCAGACTTGAAACCTTGAGTTGCTGGCGCACCTGCTTCCAATTCGTGGGCACGTTTTGCTTCCAAGATTACGAGTGAATATTTTGATGGAACCTTGTCGAGCAAGGTATCAATAGAGGGTTTTAACATCATTTGCTTGTACCTATTTTCTAAATTTTATCGGGTAGTTGGAGATTTTGGTAACATCTCCTGATAGTGACCAATGACACGGTCCACACGGAAGTGCTCTGCTTCGATCACACGTTTGACACGCTCAGCAGCTAGGGGCACCTGATCGTTGACAATCGCATAATCATACTCACGCATAAGCGCAATTTCTTCCTTGGCTTTTTCGATTCGTTGGGCAATCACTTCTGCACTATCTGTTCCACGACCTACCAAGCGGTCTTGTAATTCATCCAAATCTGGCGGTGTCAGGAAGATAAAGACAGCATCTGGAACCTTTTTCTTGACTTGAAGAGCTCCTTGAACTTCAATTTCAAGGAAAACATCGATCCCCTTGTCCAAGGTTTCATTGACATAGGTCAGAGGAGTGCCATAGTAGTTGCCGACATATTCTGCGTATTCCAACATCTGTCCTTGACGAATCAGCTCTTCAAACTCTTCGCGAGTACGGAAGAAATAGTCAACACCGTCCACTTCTCCAGGACGTTGTGCGCGTGTCGTCATCGATACAGAGTATTGAAATTGGTTTTCAGAACTCTCAAAAATCTCTCTTCTAACCGTTCCTTTTCCAACCCCTGAAGGACCAGAAAAAACGATTAGTAAGCCTCGGTCTGCCATTGTGTCTCCTTTAGTCAGTCTGTGAAATAACATTTCTCTAGAATAATGACAAAAAGCCAGATTATCCTTTACAGTCTTTCTATCTAGTGTAACAAAAAAGCAGTAATTTTTCAACTGCTCTTTCTTATTTATTTAGCATAATCTACTGCACGAAGTTCACGAATCACGGTTACCTTGATATTTCCTGGGTAATCGAGATTGTTTTCAATTTTCTCACGAACTTTATGAGCCAAGATTGTGACTTTGTCGTCCTTGATTTGTCCTGGATTGACCATGATGCGGATTTCACGTCCTGCTTGAAGGGCAAAGCTAGTTTGCACTCCTTCAAAGCCGTTAGCAATTTCTTCCAAATCATGAAGACGTTTGATGTAGCTTTCAAGAGACTCACTACGAGCACCCGGACGGGCTGCACTCAAGGCATCTGCTGCGGCAACGATTACTGCAATTACGCTTTCGGCTTCAACGTCGCCGTGGTGACTAGCAATGGTATTGACCACAACTGGGTGTTCCTTATATTTACGAGCCAATTCCATACCGATTTCAACGTGGCTACCTTCAACCTCACGGTCAATAGCTTTCCCGATATCGTGAAGGAATCCAGCACGACGGGCAAGAGCCGCATTCTCACCAAGCTCGCTGGCCATAATACCAGCCAACTTAGCGACCTCAATCGAATGACGCAAGACATTTTGTCCATAAGAAGTACGGAACTGCAAACGTCCCATAATCTTCATCAAGTCTGGATGAAGGTTTGGCGCACCAATCTCATAGGCTGCTGCCTCACCGTATTCACGGATCTTATTGTCAATCTCTTGACGGTTTTTCTCAACCAACTCCTCGATACGAGCTGGGTGGATACGACCATCTTTGAGCAACATTTCCATAGTCATACGGGCAATTTCACGACGAATCGGATCAAATCCTGACAAGGTCACCACTTCTGGTGTATCGTCGATAATCACATCGACCCCTGTCAAACTTTCAAAGGTACGAATGTTACGACCTTCACGACCAATAATGCGTCCCTTCATAGTATCGTCTGGCAGGTGAACCGTTGAGTTAGTTGACTCCGCCACATATTCACCAGCTATACGTTGCATAGCTTGAACCAGGATGTCCTTGGCCATTTTGTCAGAACGTTCCTTGACCTCTTGCTCAGCTTCACGAATGCGACTGGCAATCTCCTTGGTCAAGTTTTCCTCTGTCTGAGCCAAGATAATATCTCGTGCTTCTGCCTGAGACAGAGCACCAATACGCTCTAGTTCTGCTTCTTTTTGTCTTTCGACTTCCTCTAATTGCTCTTCACGCGCATCAAGGTTTTTCGCTCTATCAGAAATACTTTGTTCTTTTTGTTCAAGTGTTTGTTCTTTACTCGTCAAATTGTCGTCCTTACGGTCAAGGCTGGTAGCTCTCTCTGTCAAACGACTTTCGATTTGTTTGAGTTCTTGACGTTCTGATTTGAATTCAGCGTCCACTTCTTCACGGTATTTTCTGGCTTCTTCTTTGGCCTCCAATAGTGCTTCTTTTTTAAGAGACTTGCTTTCACGCTTGGCTTCATTAACAAGTAAATCTGCTTCACGTTCAGCTTGTCCACGTAAATTAGTTGCTTCTTGTTCAGCATTTAAAAGCATCAACTCTGCAGCTTCCTGAGATGATTTCATCTTGGCTGAGATGCTGACATATCCAATGACTAAACCAATGATGACGGCAAAAACAGCAATCGCAAGCGACATGATCTCCATGTTTTTACCTCATTTTATTGTTATTCCGAATGACATACATTCTTTTACATTCTACCATAAAAAAGTGATTTTCACAAACCTAAAATAGAATATGTTTTGGGTAAATTAAAACACATTTGCTAAAATAAACTTCTTGTTTAGAAACAGTAGTTTAGTAGAGATTTGAGAAAAAGCCTACCTTTCAGTAGACTTAGTTTCTTTCTATTCTTATCGGCACTCTTCCAAAATTCTGCTCTGCTATACTTGATTTTCCCAGTTGGTAAATCTGGTCTGCCTTTTGGGTCATAGCATCCCAGGGTTCTTTGCCAATTCGGCTGACTAGATTGACCTGCCCTTTCAGAGACTTAAGGTGTTGTCTGCCTTTTTCAGTAAAGCCAAGAACATGAATAGCTTCTGGTAAGTCACTTTCTCTAGCTTGCACCAAAATATAAGTCAAAAGGCGTCTGACACGCGCCTTGGTATAACGCTTGGTCGCAACCGCTTCAACCAATTCGTCAACAGAATGAGCCGTTTTGATAGCATCTTTGATGCGCACAGCCATTTCTTGATTGACCTGATAGATGGTGGTTAGGTCGAGATTTGACAAGATTTGATAGCGGAGTAAAGGAAAATAGTCGTCCCAGCTCACCTTACTGGCCTGCTCAAATAGGGCAACAGAAGGCATAAAGCTTTCTAAGAAATTTTTGTCTGATTGATGCTGACGCAGAGCTGTCGCCGAGGCGAAGTCCACATCCTGGTCCACAGAATGGTAACCAGCCCCCTGACGCTGAATCGGATGCAGCTTGATATTTCGTCCCGCAACCGCCTTGGCATAGGCCAGAGCAAGGACATGATTGGGCGTATTGCCTGAAAAATCAAGACCTGCAAATTCCTTCCACATGGCCTGAGTCTTCTGTGGATAAGAGAGAGAGTCAGGCAGATTTTCCACAAATTTCTCCATCTCAGTGGCCTGCTCTGTGTATAAGTCAGCGATTTTCTGGTAATCCAGAACTTCCTCCGTCCCAAAGGCTAAGTTATCAATCCCTAACTGAGCTAAGATATCCACAGCTCCTTGACCAAAGAAATCTGCTGCTTGAACACTGACTAAAAAGGGCAATTCCACTACCAAGTCTGCGCCATTTTCCAGTGCCATCTGGGCCCTTGTCCACTTGTCCACGATAGCAGGCTCGCCTCTTTGCATAAAATTCCCAGACATGGCAATGATTTTCAGCCCCTCTGCCTGTTCCAGCAGGTATTTATGCCCATTATGAAAAGGATTGAACTCCGCGATAATACCTGTGATGGTCATGATAATCTCCTACTTCTGCGCGACAAAAAACCAACGGGTGCTAGTTTCTGTAGGCTCTTTGTCCTCAAAGTCCGCATAGAGTTTGAAGGATTTGAAACCAGCCTGTTCCAGCAAAATATCATAGGTCAGAACCTCATAAGTCCGCTCCTCATGCACTTCATCGTGGCGACTAAAGGAACCGTCCGCCTCCTTGATAAAAAAGGTCAACTCATGCACGATGGAGTGAGGAGCCGCGTCCTCGTAGGTATCCCATAGCATGGCAAAATCTTCCGCATTTTCATGGTAGGAATAGCCTGGAAAAACTTCATCTGTCTGGTAGGTCGAATGCACATCAAAGATGAAGATGCCATCTTCGTTGAGAGCATTATAGACTTCCTTAAAGACGTCCCCTACTTCCACCTCATCCTGCATGTAGCAGACAGAGTCCGAGTAACACGTGACAAAATCATATTGACCTGACTTGGACAAATCCAGCATATTGCCTTCAATAAATTCAATCTTTTGCTTGGCTGAAGCCGCTCTCTTCTCAGCAATCTTCAACATATCCGCACTCAAATCAAGACCAGTCACATCAAAACCAGCCTGAGAGAAGCGCACAGATTGAATTCCTGTCCCACAAGCCAGTTCCAAGAGTTTCTTTCTCTCCTTGGTCTTAGGCAAATGACGAAGCGAAAAATCCGTCCATCTATCGTATAAACTGTCGTCCATGACCGCATCGTAAACAGCCGCAAAAGTTTCATAAGTTGCCATAATCATGATACCAAGAGCGTCAATGGCAAACACCACTCGCCCTTTACCTTTCTATCAATTTTTCTAAAATAAGCAAATAAAACCCAGTTGACTACAACTGAGTTCATCTTCTAAGCAAGAGCTTCTGAAATATCTACTGAATTTGCCTCATGCCATAGCTTTTCTAGGTTATAGTGGGCACGCATTTCTTCTGAAAAGACATGCACAACGACAGCGCCGAGGTCTAGTAAGACCCAACCTCCAGCTGCATCGCCTTCGATATGGCTACCTTTAAAGCCTGCATCAGCTACTTTTTCACGGATATTATCAGCGATAGCGTCCAACTGACGGCTATTCATTGAACTAGTAATAACAAAGTAATCCGTCACACTAGTCAAATCTTGTACATCAAGTGCGAGGATATCCTCCGCACGTTTCTCATCAGCCGCTTTCACGACTAGTTCTAGTAATTCTTTTTCGTTCATTTAGTCCTCTTTCAAATAGTGCACATAGGCGTTATAGGTTTCAAGGGTTTGGGGATAGATGGGAAATCCCTGGTGAGCTAAATGCTCTACAGTACGAGCTGTTTCGTAGGCCACAGCCTTATTGAGCGATAGCTCAGCAATCTCACGTGCCTGTTCAACACCTGGAAAGGCACGATTGTGCTCTATATAGTCTGCAACGTAGATGACTTTGTCTAGGTCGGTCATCTGATCAGCACCGACTGTATGGATTTCAATGGCTCGCAGGATTTCTGGATCATGCAAATCCAAGTCTTCTTGAATCTTGTAAATTCCAACCATGCCATGCCAGACATTATTGCCCCAGTTTTTGAGGTTAGGGTCTAGCTGATAACGGTCAATCAAATTCAGAAATTCCTGATCTGACAACTTTTTAGCATAGTCATGAAGAAGGCCTGCTAGTCCTGCTTTCTCGGTATCGACTCCAAATCGCTGAGCCAGTTCTATGGCTGCACGCTCCACACCCAAGCAGTGGGTTAAACGTTTTTCAGGTAGAAGCTCTGCCATTCTCCCCAACAAAGCCTCACGAGAGCAGTTGATATAGTCTTGATAAGCCATCAATAGAGCCCCTCCTTCTCTATGTAGTCTAGCACTGGCTGAGGTAGGAGAAAGTTGGGTTTCCGTCCTTGAGCAAGGAAGTCCCGCACCATGCTGGACGAGATATCCATGAGAGGCACATCCACCCAGATAACTGGATAGGAAGTCCCTGCCTTGTAGCGTGGGCGCTGAACCCCTACAAACTGAACTAGGTCAACCAGCTCATCAATTCGGTACCACTTGGGCAGATAGTCTACCATGTCGGCACCGATGATAAAGTAATAATCTGTATCTGGATTCTTCTCAGTTAGAAGCTTCATGGTGTCGTAGGTGTAAGAAATACCCTTGCGCTCCAGCTCAATAGTTTCAATAGCTAGACCGTCAATCCCCTCAATCGCCAATTCAAGCATCTTGAGACGGTGATGTTCAGGGATGGTTTCTTTTTTGTCTACATGAGGAGGTTGGTATTCAGGCATGAGCAGGACCTGGTCCAGTCCTAACTGTTGTCGTACTTGGTCCGCTACAACAAGGTGGGCATGGTGAACAGGGTTAAAATTCCCTCCTAAAATCCCAACTTGTTTGCGTTTTTTCTCCTTGATTTCTGGCTCCAACTCTACCTTGGTAAAGGGAGTCAATAGTTCGATTGCCATAGGCTAGTCTCCTTTATTTCTCTGTAAAAACAGTTGTTTGGAGTATGGGGGTTAAATTTCTTTGACTTTTTTAGAAATCTTGCGATTCTCTTTCTTGCTAGATTGTTTATACAAAATCAAGATGCGTCCAATTTTTTGGACTGTGTCCACACCGATTTCTTCTTCCAATATTTCAGCTACTTCGTGGATATTTTCATCTGTGTTTTGCAAGAGCGTTACTTTAATCAATTCACGGGCGTCAAGTGCTTGACGAACGCTGGTCTTGATTTGGTCGTTAAGTCCATTTTTCCCGATTTGGATGATGGGTTTGAGGGTGTGTGCCTGGCTGTTGAGGAAGGCACGTTGTTTTGATGTTAATGACATAATTTTCTTCCTTGTTTTTTGATAGTTATTTTAGGTGGTGAGGGACGGTCGGAACTAATTTCCCAAAGATCTCATCTTTGAAAAATGGATTTCCTGACCTCACAATTGAGCCTTGGTCTCAATTGCGCCCCTTGCCAATCTACAGATTGGCAAAACACCACAGCAATAACTATCTTTTTATGAGCTCACTTTGTTCGCTCAGTGATTTCATTTTAAATAATGGCTTTTCGTGTGACAACTGCGACGCCTTCTGGTGCCCAAACTGCGACTTTGGCTGTTCCTGTTACGCGGATCCAGCCGAGTCCAGAGATGACTAGGTCTGTCTTGTCCTTAATGTTAAAGACATGCTGGACTAGTTTTGGAAAATCTTCCTTTTCCTTGCTATTTGGTGGTGTCAGAAGGCTTCCAAGGTGCTTGTCGTAGAAAGCACTAGCGCCTTCAAGCTTGGTACGATGCAATTTGAGTTCATTGTCAAAGAAGGCAGTGAAACCTTGCTTTTCACCCGCAATGAAGTCAAAGCGTCCGAGACCACCTAAAAACAGGGTTTGTTCAGGATTGAGCTGATAAGTCTTAGGCTTGATTTCCTTTTTAGGGCTGACATACTTGAGATTTTTGGCCGTCAAGTAGTGGGCCATTTGGTGACGGTGGATGATGCCCGGCGTATCGTAAATATAAGATCCGTCGTCAAGCGGAATCTCAATCTTGTCCAAGGTTGTTCCTGGGAAACGTGAAGTTGTAATCACGTTCTGGTCACCCGTGATTTCTTGGATAATAGCATTGATAAGAGTTGATTTTCCAACGTTGGTCACACCGACCACATAGACATCACGGCCCTTACGGTAGTGTTCAATCTTGTCAATGACTTCCTTAATGGCATGTTTGTTTTGTGCTGAAGTTAGGACGACATCGACTGGACGAAGTCCTTCTTCGTGGGCACGTTCCATGAGCCACTGGCTAATCTTGCTCGGCTTAACTGACTTAGGGAGGATATCTTTTTTATTTCCTACCAAAAGGACATCATTGCCTGAGACAAAACGTGGCAAGCCTGGGATAACAGAGCCATTAAAATCAAAGATATCAATGACATTGACCACCAAGGCATCACTGTCTCCCACCTCGTGCAAGAGCTTGAGGAAATCATCGTCCGTCAACTGGACATCCGTGATTTCATTGTAGTGACGGAGACGGAAACAGCGTTGGCAATATACTTCGCCCGTCTCCAAACCTTTTTCAAGTGCCGACTGGGGGGTAAATCCAAGACCAGCCTTGTCTGTCGTCTGAATGGTTGCTCCACAACCAATACAGAGAATTTCTTCCATAGTTAAATTCCTTTTTTATATGTAATCGGTCCGTACTTTTCAGTGATTTTTCGCATCACACGACGCTCACGAGCTCGGTTAATCTGCGTTTTGATCGAGTCATGTTGGACCAAGGGTTTGACTAAAATCGAGCGAATGCCAGCACGGTGGGCTGCTCGTATATCTGTCATGAGCTGGTCGCCAACCATGACCACTTCGCTTTTCTCATAGTGGAATTCCTTCATGGCACGATCAATCCCAAATGTGAAGGGCTTCAAGGCCCAGTAAACGTAATCAATCCCAAATTTCTCAACTGCACGTTGAACCCGTTTTTTTGTGTTATTTGAGACTACGATAATGCGAATGCCCGCGTCCCGAAGGTCATGTAGCCATTGCTTCATCTCTGGCGTCCCATCAGGGTTGTTCCAAGCAATGAGGGTATTGTCCAAATCGACCAAAACAGCCTTGATTCCCTGCGCCTGCAGGCTTGGGACTGTCAGATCATAAACTGCTTCCACAGCGAAATCTGGCATGTAATTTTCAATCGCCATTTTGGCTCCTTTTCTTAACTTTTTTTCGCAATTTTCCTTAGCAACAATGACAGGACAATCCACAACCCAGCACTGGCCAAACTAATGTAGAGCCAAGCATGGGGCTCATCTGTTAATGGCAAGGGAATATTCATTCCAAAAAAGCCTGTCACGACTGCCAAAACCGCTAGCAAGACTGAAATGATGGTCAAGGTTGTCAAATTATCATTCAGATTATTGTTTAGGATATTGTTGTAAGATGCTGATAGTTGTTGGAGGACTTGAGAAATCAAGTCTGTCATGGATACCAGCTGATGAGCCTCAATCATGGCATCATCAAACTGTTCTCTCTCAATTTCGTTAAAACTGCGATAGAGGGCATGCCCTTGAATATGTTCCAGCAACATGCGATTTTGCTTGGCAGCCGCAGTAAGATAAACCATACCAGTCTCCAAGTCGGAAAGGGCAAAGAGGTTTTTCTTAGTTGTCCGCTGGCGCAGGAGCCCATTAACCTCATCCTTACTCTTGTCCATCTGCTCAATGACAGGATAGTAGGCATTGCTGATGATTTCCAGACTGGCAAAGAGAAACTTGTAAATCGAAAGCATGTCATGACTCTCCAGATAACGGGTCATCTGTTCAATGACATAGGCGTTCTTAGTATTGCTAATGGTAATCAGGCGACGATGTTCCACGATAAAGGTCATGGGAAAAGCTTCATAGTATGCCTTATCCTTTTTCAAGTTCAAGACATTGTAGATAAAAGTCACCGTCCCATTTTCACGGTGATAATCCATGTGGGCACGCTCATTTCTATCCAGCGCATATTCGATGGTTTCCTTGTCCAAACCGTAGATTTCAGAAAGGTCCTCTAGTTTTTTCAACTTGTCCAAATCTAAGTTAATCCAGGTACAACCATTGCCCAACTGTTTTTCTAAAAACATCTTCTCTCCTTTACCAAACTCTTTCTATTGTACCATAAATCTGCTAAAATTTCAGGCCTGGTCTGTTCGAGAGAAATTGCTGACGACGGTGATATTCCGATTGGGAACGAAGTGCAGAACCTGGTCTTCTCCTCTGAGTTGGGTTGTTCGAATACCTACACTGACAACCTTACCCGATACAGTAATAGGACCATTTGTCAAAACAACCTCATCTCCTACATCCAGTTGACGTTCAAAGAGGATGAAAAAGCCATTGATGACATCAGACAGAAAACCTTGGGCTCCCATCCCAATAGCCACCCCAGCAATCCCAGCTCCTGCCAGCAAACTAGAAACTGGCAAACCTATAATCGACAAAATGCAGTAAAGTAAAAAGAAATAAAGGGTATAATTAAACACATTTTCTAACAGACGTGAGATGGTTTTCTGACGCCCAACATCGTGACGAGACATTTTTAGAGAAGGTTTAACAATTCTCTGCACCATGGTATGGAGCAATTTCTTAGCTATATAAAAGAGTAAAAATAGAAATAACAGAGAAATTAACTTGGTTAAGATATTCTCAATAATCGTTGTTATATCAAGCTTATTGAGGTAGGTTTGAAAAAATTCTTGCATAGAAAACTCCTTTCATTTATTATACCATACTTTCACAAGTGATGAATCTCCATAAATATTCAAAAATAACAGCCAAAATAGACAGAAAATTCTTGATTTTAGTTCATATTTATACTATAATCATAAACATTACACAACAAAGGAGATTGTTATGAAAAAATTTATTCATGCTTGGAATAAGGCAAGCCTAATCAAACGAATTTTGATTGGTATGCTTATTGGAGGAACCCTAGGACTGACACTTCCTAACGTTTCAGGAATTGGCCTGCTCGGAGATCTCTTTGTTGGTGGCCTCAAAGCCATCGCACCGATTCTGGTCTTTGCCCTCGTTGCCAATGCCCTTTCCCAACATCAAAAGGGACAAGATAGCAATATGAAAACCGTTATCTTCCTTTACTTGGTGGGAACCTTTGCCGCTGCCCTTATCGCTGTACTAGCAAGTTTCATCGTACCTATTGAAATTACCCTAAATAGTGCTAATACCGATATTGCTCCACCAGATGGGATTGGACAAGTCCTCAGCAACCTCTTGCTCAAACTGGTTGACAATCCAGTCAATGCCCTTGTCACAGCCAACTACATCGGTATCCTATCCTGGGCAGTTGTTTTCGGGATTGCTATGAGAGAAGCCAGCAAAAATAGTAAAGAATTGCTGAAAACCATAGCTGATGTGACTTCTAAGATTGTCGAATGGATCATCAACCTAGCTCCATTTGGAATCCTTGGCCTTGTCTTTAAAACTATCTCTGATAAGGGAATCGGAAGCCTAGCCAACTACGGAATCTTGCTTGGCCTCTTGGTGACAACTATGTTCTTTGTTGCTCTAGTAGTCAATCCATTGATTGCCTTTCTCTTTATGAAGAGAAATCCTTATCCCCTCGTTTGGAAATGTTTGCGTGTCAGCGGTGTGACAGCCTTCTTCACTCGTAGTTCTGCGGCTAACATCCCTGTCAATATGAAACTTTGCCACGACCTCGGACTGGATCCAGATACCTATTCTGTTTCTATCCCACTTGGTTCTACTATCAACATGGCAGGGGCAGCGATTACTATTAACATTTTGACCCTTGCTGCAGTAAATACTTTGGGAATCCCTGTTGACTTTGCAACAGCCTTTGTCCTCAGTGTAGTAGCAGCTATCTCAGCCTGTGGCGCTTCTGGTATTGCGGGCGGTTCCCTCCTTCTTATCCCAGTTGCTTGTAGCCTTTTCGGTATTTCTAACGATATTGCCATGCAAGTTGTTGGGGTTGGATTTGTGATTGGGGTCATCCAAGATTCATGTGAAACAGCTCTCAACTCTTCAACAGATGTCCTCTTTACTGCCGTTGCCGAATACGCAGCAGCCCGTAAGAAATAACTCATAAAGACAAGCCTGCTCAGGTCTTGTCTTTTCCGCTTTTATTCTAACTTACTAGGAAATCCTTATGTCTATTAGCCAACGTACGACCAAGCTCATCTTAGCTACCTGTCTTGCCTGCCTTCTTGCTTATTTTCTCAATCTCTCCTCAGCTGTCTCGGCTGGAATCATCGCCCTCTTGAGCCTATCCGATACTCGTAGAAGTACCTTAAAACTGGCCCGTAATCGACTCTTTTCCATGCTTCTAGCTCTAGCTATCGGTGTTTTGGCTTTTCACTTGAGCGGATTTCATATCTGGAGCCTTGGCCTCTATCTAACCCTCTATGTGCCTCTAGCCTACAAGATGGGCTGGGAAATTGGCATCACACCAAGTAGCGTGTTGGTTAGCCATCTCTTGGTGCAAGAGTCAACCTCTCCAGAACTCCTAGTCAACGAATTCCTTCTCTTTGCTATCGGTACTGGATTTGCCTTGCTTGTTAATCTCTACATGCCTTCACGAGAAGAGGACATCCAGCATTACCACACATTAGTAGAAGAAAAGTTAAAAGATATCCTCCAGCGCTTCAAATATTATTTATCCAGAGGGGATGGACGCAACCGAGCACAACTGGTTGAAGAATTAGACACCCTTTTGGAAGAAGCCCTCAGACTGGTCTATTTGGATCACTCAGACCACCTCTTTCACCAGACTGATTACCATATTCACTACTTTGAGATGAGACAGCGACAAAGTCGCATCCTGCGAAACATGGCCCAGCAAATCAACACCTGTCACCTAGCTGCCAGTGAAAGCCTGATTTTAGCGCAACTCTTTTCAAAAATTGCAGTTCAACTGAGCCAGACCAATCCTGCTTCTGATTTGCTAGATGAAATTGAACGTTATCTAGAAGTCTTTCGGAACCGCAGTCTGCCCAAGACCAGAGAAGAATTTGAAACCCGTGCCACACTTCTTCAACTCCTACGTGAAGCCAAAACCTTCATCCAAGTAAAAGTTGACTTTTACCAAAAATATGGACAGTAAAAAAGAAAACTTCAGACCAATCACAAAAGGTGAATATCTGAAGTTTTCTTTTATTTGTAAGTTATTACCATAAAGGTTAATAGTAAAACGAATAAGGCTTAATATTCAACATCTTTTTATAGAATGCTGAGATAAAATACTGCAAAGTTTGCAGTATTATTATCCACTACACGGAGTTTAGCAAATCGAGTCTATTTGCAAACGAAGTTAGTAAAACAGTTACCGCTTCCTTACCATTACGACGGAAAAATCCACGAATCAATATCATTCGCGGACTTTTCATAGTGGAGATTCTAGCCAATTTCCTTAGAAACTTAGCATTAGTTACTTAGATTGTTGCACTATCAAATAAATTTACTGAACTACGACACGGAGTTTGGCAAAGCGATTTCATTTGCTAAACGTAGTTAGTGAGGCAGTTAGCTAGACAACTCACTAGCCGTTACGACGTAAAGTTTTACGAATCGATACTATTCGTAAAACTTTACTAGTGGAGCGCCTAGCCAAGTTCCATAGAAACTTGGCGTTAGTTACTTAGATTGTTACACAATAAAATACATTTACTGAACTACGACACGGAGTTTAGCAAATCGATTCTATTTGCCAAACGTAGTTAGTAAGGCAGTTAGCTAGTTCGCCAAATAGCGACTAGCGTCCAACAATTAGGAACTTTAGTTCCAATTGTTGGTACTGAGTTACATCTTTTCTTCCAACTCTACATCTGGATACTTGTCCGCAAACCAGCGTAGGGCAAAGTCATTTTCAAAGAGGAAGACTGGTTGGTCGAAACGGTCTTTGGCCAAGATATTTCGGCTTGATGACATCCGTTCATCCAAGTCCTCGGGCTTGATCCAACGAACGGTCTTTTTACCCATTGGGCTCATGACTACTTCCGCATTGTACTCGCCTTCCATGCGGTGTTTAAAGACTTCAAACTGGAGTTGACCTACAGCGCCTAGCATATACTCGCCTGTTTGGTAATTCTTATAAAGCTGAATGGCACCTTCTTGCACCAATTGCTCAATCCCCTTGTGGAAGGATTTCTGCTTCATGACATTCTTAGCAGAAACTTTCATGAAAATCTCAGGTGTAAAGGTTGGCAGTGGTTCAAATTCAAACTTGTTTTTCCCAACTGTCAAGGTATCCCCAACTTGATATGTACCTGTATCGTAAACCCCGATAATATCACCTGCCACGGCATTGGTCACATTCTCACGACTTTCCGCCATAAACTGAGTAACATTCGAAAGTTTAGCACCCTTACCAGTACGAGGCAGGTTGACACTCATACCACGTTCAAATTCACCCGATACGATACGTACAAAGGCAATACGGTCACGGTGACGAGGGTCCATATTGGCTTGGATTTTAAAGACAAATCCTGAGAAATCTTTATCATAAGGATCCACAATTTCACCATCTGTTTTCTTATGACCATGAGGTTCCGGAGCAAACTTAAGGAAGGTTTCAAGGAAGGTCTGCACACCAAAGTTTGTCAAAGCTGAACCGAAGAAGACAGGTGTCAATTCTCCAGCCAGAATAGCTTCCTCTGAAAACTCATTCCCAGCTTCATTTAAAAGTTCAATATCATCCTTGACTTGCTCGTAGAAAGGATTGCTACCAAAGAGTTTGTCCCCGTCTTCTAGACTGGCAAAACGCTCATCCCCTTTGTAGAGCTCCAAGCGTTGGTTATAGAGGTCATAGAGCCCTTCGAAGGCTTTCCCCATCCCAATAGGCCAGTTCATCGGATAGCTAGCAATGCCCAAGACTTCTTCCAATTCTTGCAAGAGGTCCAGTGGCTCACGACCGTCACGGTCCAGCTTATTCATAAAGGTAAAGACCGGAATTCCACGGTGTTTGACAACTTCAAACAATTTCTTGGTTTGGGCCTCGATACCCTTGGCAGAATCCACAACCATAACTGCAGCATCCACCGCCATCAAGGTACGATAGGTATCTTCTGAAAAGTCCTCATGCCCTGGCGTGTCGAGGATATTCACACGCTTGCCATCATAGTCAAACTGCATCACAGATGAAGTCACCGAAATCCCACGTTGCTTCTCGATATCCATCCAGTCAGACTTGGCAAAAGTCCCTGTTTTCTTTCCTTTTACGGTACCAGCCTCACGAATCTCGCCCCCAAAGTAGAGCAACTGCTCAGTGATGGTTGTTTTCCCCGCGTCCGGATGGGAGATGATGGCAAAGGTACGACGTTTCTTAATTTCTTCTTGAATATTCATAAGTTCTCTTTCTTTGATTCTCTATTTTTCTTGTTCCAATAGCTAAGAATGATTTCTACATTGGATTTTACCATTCCTTTCAACACTCCATTATATCGGATTTTGCCATTTTTTTCAATTTCTATTTCTTTTCACTTCCCCCTCCCTTATTTATAGGAAAATATGGTAAAATAGAACAGACTAAAAATCATCATTTCACGAAAGGATGCAAGATGAAAATTACGCAAGAAGAGGTAACACACGTTGCCAATCTTTCAAAATTAAGATTCTCTGAAGAAGAAACTGCTGCCTTTGCGACTACCTTGTCTAAGATTGTTGACATGGTTGAATTGCTAGGCGAAGTTGACACAACCGGTGTCGCACCTACTACGACAATGGCCGACTGCAAGACTGTACTCCGCCCTGATGTGGCTGAAGAAGGAACAGACCGTGATCGCTTGTTTAAAAACGTACCTGAAAAAGACAACTACTATATCAAGGTACCAGCTATCCTAGACGATGGAGGAGATGCCTAATGACTTTCAACAATAAAACCATTGAAGACTTGCACAATCTCCTTGTTTCTAAGGAAATTTCAGCAACAGAATTGACACAAGCTACGCTTGAAGATATCAAGTCTCGCGAGACAGCTATTAACGCTTTTGTTACCATCGCTGAGGAGCAAGCCCTTGCGCAAGCTAAAGCTATTGATGAAGCAGGAATCGATGCTGATAATGCCCTCTCAGGAATTCCACTTGCAGTTAAGGATAACATCTCTACTGATGGTATTCTCACAACTGCTGCTTCAAAAATGCTCTACAACTATGAGCCTATTTTTGATGCGACAGCCGTTTCCAATGCAAAAGCGAAAGGCATGATTGTCGTCGGAAAGACCAACATGGACGAATTTGCCATGGGTGGTTCAGGTGAAACTTCTCACTACGGAGCAACTAAAAACGCTTGGGACCACAGCAAGGTTCCTGGTGGTTCATCAAGTGGTTCGGCCGCAGCTGTAGCGTCAGGGCAAGTCCGCTTATCACTTGGTTCTGATACTGGTGGTTCTATCCGCCAACCTGCTGCCTTTAACGGGATTGTTGGTCTCAAACCAACCTACGGAACAGTTTCACGTTTCGGTCTCATTGCCTTTGGTAGCTCATTAGACCAGATTGGACCTTTTGCTCCTACTGTTAAGGAAAATGCTCTCTTGCTCAACGCTATTGCCAGCGAAGATGCCAAAGACTCTACTTCGGCCCCTGTTCGCATTGCCGACTTTACTTCAAAAATTGGTCAAGACATCAAGGGCATGAAAATTGCTTTACCTAAGGAATACCTCGGTGAAGGAATTGACCCAGAGGTTAAGGAAACCATTCTGAATGCTGCTAAGCACTTTGAAAAACTTGGTGCTATCGTTGAAGAAGTCAGCCTTCCTCACTCTAAATACGGTGTGGCAGTTTACTACATCATCGCTTCATCAGAAGCTTCCTCAAACTTGCAACGCTTTGACGGTATCCGTTACGGCTACCGTGCAGAGGATGCGACAAACCTTGATGAAATCTATGTAAACAGCCGTAGCCAAGGTTTCGGTGAAGAAGTAAAACGCCGTATCATGCTAGGTACTTTCAGTCTTTCATCAGGTTACTACGATGCCTACTACAAGAAAGCTGGTCAGGTTCGTACCCTCATCATTCAAGATTTCGAAAAAGTCTTCGCGGATTACGACTTGATTTTGGGTCCAACTGCTCCAAGTGTTGCTTATGACTTGGATTCTCTCAACCACGATCCAGTTGCTATGTACTTGGCTGACCTTTTGACCATCCCAGTCAACTTAGCTGGTCTCCCAGGAATTTCAATTCCTGCTGGATTTTCTCAAGGTCTACCAGTCGGTCTACAATTGATTGGTCCTAAGTACTCTGAGGAAACCATTTACCAAGCTGCTGCTGCTTTTGAAGCAACAACAGACTACCACAAACAACAACCCGTGATTTTTGGAGGTGATAACTAATGAACTTTGAAACAGTCATTGGACTTGAAGTCCACGTAGAGCTCAACACCAATTCAAAAATCTTCTCACCCACTTCTGCCCACTTTGGTAATGACCAAAATGCCAATACAAATGTGATTGACTGGTCTTTCCCAGGAGTTCTGCCAGTTCTCAATAAAGGTGTTGTTGATGCCGGTATCAAGGCTGCTCTTGCCCTCAACATGGACATCCACAAGAAGATGCACTTTGACCGCAAGAACTACTTCTATCCTGATAATCCAAAGGCCTACCAAATTTCTCAGTTTGATGAGCCAATTGGTTATAATGGTTGGATTGAAGTCGAGCTAGAAGACGGTACGACCAAGAAAATCGGTATCGAACGTGCTCACCTAGAAGAAGATGCTGGTAAAAATACCCACGGTACAGACGGCTACTCTTACGTTGACCTCAACCGCCAAGGGGTGCCATTGATTGAGATTGTATCTGAAGCAGACATGCGTTCTCCTGAAGAAGCCTATGCTTACCTAACAGCCCTCAAGGAAGTTATCCAGTACGCTGGTATTTCTGACGTTAAGATGGAAGAAGGTTCTATGCGTGTGGATGCCAATATCTCTCTTCGCCCTTATGGCCAAGAGAAATTCGGTACCAAGACAGAGTTGAAAAACCTCAACTCATTCTCAAATGTCCGTAAAGGTCTCGAATACGAAGTCCAACGTCAAGCCGAAATCCTTCGCTCAGGTGGTCAGATCCGCCAAGAAACACGCCGTTACGATGAAGCCAATAAAGCAACCATCCTCATGCGTGTCAAGGAAGGCGCTGCTGACTACCGTTACTTCCCAGAACCAGACCTACCACTCTTTGAAATCTCAGAAGAGTGGATTGAGGAAATGCGTACTGAATTGCCAGAATTTCCGAAAGAACGCCGTGCTCGCTACGTTGCTGACCTTGGCTTGTCAGACTACGATGCTAGCCAGTTGACTGCAAATAAGGTCACTTCTGATTTCTTTGAAAAAGCTGTCGCACTCGGTGGTGATGCCAAACAAGTCTCTAACTGGCTTCAAGGTGAAGTTGCTCAGTTCTTGAACGCTGAAGGTAAAACACTGGAACAAATCGAATTGACACCAGAAAACTTGGTAGAAATGATTGCCATCATCGAAGACGGCACGATCTCGTCTAAGATTGCCAAGAAAGTCTTTGTCCACCTGGCTAAAAATGGCGGTGGCGCGCGTGAATACGTTGAAAAAGCAGGTATGGTTCAAATCTCAGATCCAGATATCCTGATTCCAATCATCCACCAAGTCTTTGCGGATAACGAAGCTGCTGTTGCCGACTTCAAGTCAGGCAAACGCAACGCAGATAAGGCCTTCACAGGATTCCTTATGAAAGCAACCAAAGGCCAAGCCAACCCACAAGTCGCCCTTAAACTACTTGCCCAAGAATTGGCGAAGTTGAAAGAAGATTAATACGTAAAAGAAACCAGCCCTAAGGTTGGTTTTTTCTTGACAAACAAAATAGAAAGCGTTTACAATATTACATGTAAAGTTTCCAAAAAAGAAAACTAAAAATCGCAACAATAAGGAGTTATTCATATGGCTACAATGAAAGCTGCTTGCTGGCATGCAGCGAAAGATGTTCGTATTCAAGAAGTAGAAGTTCCTGAAGTACTTCCGCACCAAGTAAAAGTTGCAGTTAAGTTCACAGGAATTTGTGGTACTGACCTCCACGAATTTTTAGATGGACCTATCTTTATCCCAACAGATGAGCACGTCTATTCTGGTCAAAAAGCACCGGTGACACTGGGACATGAATTTTCTGGTGAAATCGTAGAAGTTGGAAGTGATGTTACTCGTGTGAAAGTTGGTGATCGTGTTGCTGTAGAACCAATTCTAGCTAAGAATAACTTAGTTGGTGATTATAACTTGGATCCAAACCTTAACTTTGTTGGTTTGGCTGCAGACGGTGGATTTGCCAAATATTGTGTTTTAGATGGCGACTTAGTACATGTTATTCCAGATAGCTTGAGCTATGAGCAAGCTGCTCTCACTGAGCCCGCTGCTGTTGCAGTCTATGCTGTTCGTCAATCGTCTTTGAAAGCTGGCGATACAGCTGTTGTCTTTGGTTTAGGACCAATCGGTCTGTTAATTGTAGAAGCTCTCCGTGCAGCTGGTGCTTCTAAGATTTATGCCGTTGAATTATCACCAGAACGCCAAGCCAAAGCAGAGGAATTAGGGGCTATCGTTGTACGTCCACAAGAAGGAGAAACAGTTGTTGAAGCTGTACACCGTTTAACAAATGGTGGTGCAGACGTTTCTTATGAAGTAACTGGTGTACCAGTAGTTTTGGGACAGGCTCTAGCTGCTGTACATAAGGCAGGTGAGTGTATGGTTGTCTCTATCTGGGAACGAGAAGCAAATATCAATCCAAATGAATTTGCTATCCAAGAAAAGACACTAAAAGGAATTATTGCTTATCGTCATATCTTCCCTAAAGTATTAGATTTGATGGAACAGGGCTACTTCTCTGCTGAAAAATTGGTTACTAAGAAAATCAAATTGGAAAATATCGTAGAAGAAGGCTTTATCGAATTAACTCAAGACAAGTCACAAATCAAGATTTTGGTAGAACCAGAATAAAAAATCAATCTTTTTAAGACAATACAATCAGGTCGGAGCAAGGTCACTTCGGCCTTTTGAATGGAAGAAAAAATGTGGTGGATGCTCTTTCACATCAAGCACACCACCTGACTAGGCAATATTCTTTTTTTCCCTACCATCTCCTAATAACTATTTTGGCTTTATTTCCAGAACATTTTATGGTAAAATGAAGAGTAATAATATTTATTAAAGAGGTAAAAACATGATTGAAGCAAGCAAATTGAAAGCTGGTATGACATTTGAAACTGCAGACGGAAAATTGATCCGCGTTTTGGAAGCTAGCCACCACAAACCAGGTAAAGGGAACACGATCATGCGTATGAAATTGCGTGATGTCCGTACTGGTTCTACATTTGACACAAGCTACCGTCCAGAAGAAAAATTCGAACAAGCTATTATCGAAACTGTTCCAGCTCAATACTTGTACAAAATGGATGAAACTGCCTACTTCATGAACACTGAAACTTACGACCAATATGAAATTCCAGTCGTAAACGTTGAAAATGAATTGCTTTACATCCTTGAAAACTCTGATGTGAAAATCCAATTCTACGGAACTGAAGTAATCGGTGTAACTGTACCAACTACTGTTGAATTGACAGTCGCTGAAACACAACCATCTATCAAAGGTGCTACTGTTACAGGTTCTGGTAAACCAGCAACTATGGAAACTGGACTTGTTGTCAACGTTCCAGACTTCATCGAAGCTGGACAAAAATTGATCATCAACACTGCAGAAGGAACTTACGTTTCTCGTGCCTAATCTCTAGAAAGAGGTCATTCTATGGGAATTGAAGAACAATTTGGCGAAATCGTTATCGCTCCACGTGTACTTGAAAAAATCATTGCCATCGCAACTGCTAAAGTTGATGGTGTCCACTCATTTTCAAATAAATCCGTATCTGATACCCTATCAAAACTCTCTCTTGGTCGTGGCGTCTACTTAAAAGAAAGCAATGAAGAGCTAACTGCTGACATCTATCTCTACCTTGAGTACGGTGTGAAAGTACCAAAAGTGGCTCTTGCTATTCAAAAAGCAGTCAAAGATGCTGTCCGTGATATGGCTGATGTGGAACTTTCTGCTGTTAACATCCATGTTGCAGGAATCGTTCCAGATAAAACACCAAAACCTGAGTTGAAAGATCTATTTAACGAGGACTTCCTCAATGACTAGTCCATTATTAGAATCTAGACGCGAACTTCGTAAATGCGCTTTTCAAGCTCTTATGAGCCTTGAATTCGGCACAGATATGGAAACAGCTTGTCACTTTGCCTACACGCATGACCGTGAAGATGCAGATGTGCAAATCCCTGCCTTTCTTCTAAACTTGGTTTCTGGTGTTCAAGCTCAGAAAGACGAGTTGGATAAACAAATCAACCAGCACCTCAAGTCAGGCTGGACAGTTGAACGCTTGACCTTGGTCGAAAAAAACTTACTACGCTTAGGAATCTTTGAAATCACATCATTTGATACACCTCAGCTGGTAGCAGTCAATGAAGCTATTGAACTTGCTAAGAATTTTTCAGATCAAAAATCAGCCCGCTTTATCAATGGACTGCTTAGTCAATTTGTAACTGAAGAATAGTAAATAGAAAAAGTGTTTGACAGACATCAAACACTTTTTTCATTGCCTCCCATTATCTTAAAAAGTGGTAATAGACATAATTATAAACAAAAATCCAGAGGGGGGTTGCATGGTTGAGAAAGTTAAAAAAACTATGGCAGAGAATCGTTAATCTAAGATTATCGGTAGAACGATAAACAAGGGCGAAAAAGAGACCAATCACACTATAATATAATAAACTAATCGGGTCTCGATGAGATAGTATCAAATGACTGAGTCCAAAGATCAGGCCTGATAGGATGACATCTAAATAATACTTTGACTTAGGAAAGAAGGTATTCATAAAATACCCTCTATCAAGAGTCTCCTCAAAAATAGGACCGATGATTACAGGCAGGACAAAAGATAAGATAGTCGATAAAAAAGTTGGTTGTCCATTTGAAAGAACAACGGTAAAATACTCATCATGAATATTCCTATGATTAATCAAATGAGCATAGCGTGCCCAAAAATTACCGAGAATCTGATAAACCACATAACCTGAAAATAAGTAGAAGACAAATGACCAGTTCCATCTCTTTTTCTCAAAGATAAAGAGCATCTTTTTCTTTTTTAACCACCAAGTTAATAGAAGGAAACTTCCTACTAATCCCATTGTTAAAATAAGAGAATAGACATCAGCGCCTAACCCTAAAATTATCGTCACATACAATCCAATTGTTTGTGGTAAATAGGTAGATAGTAAAATAATAAGCAAAAATATGCCAAATTGTCTTAGTTTCTCTATGTTTCTCATCATACTTTTTTTGAAAGATTATCCTGCTCGGAAGCCATACTTCCAAGCATCCCTATAAGAATTAAGCGCCCCTTGCCCCATATAAGGAGCAAAGTCTCTATAATATAACCATCTTCCTTCACCATCTTCCCAAACAGCAAAACCACCTGAAGTTTGCTCTAAGTCCTCATTTGAAAGAACTGTAAATGATTCTGTACCTGTCATTGCAAGTACCTCCTTAAAATAAATTTTTGTAAGCTTACATCTACAGTATACATCTTTTTTGTCTATTTTATTAATCTTCCCCTCAACTGTCAATTTTTCGGTCTGAAGTGTATTTTTCTATAAAAAATGAGACCTTTCTAGTCTCATTTAGTCATTTTTAGTATTTTCTAAATCGTTGATAACGCTCTTCCAACAACTCTTCTAGCGGTTTTTGTGAAAGTCTAGCTAGCTCAGCTTGGAGTTCTTTTTTGACATTCTTAATTAATTCTTTGCTAGAAAGTCCTGCTTCAGAAATCACCTTGTCCACCACGTCCATTTCTAGCAGTTCATGTGATGTGATTTTCATCAACTCTGCTGCTTCCATGGCACGAGTGCCGTCCTTCCATAGAATGGAAGCAAAGCCTTCTGGACTGAGGATGGCATAGATAGAATTTTCCAGCATCCAGACACGGTCTGCGACGGCTAGAGCCAGAGCCCCACCTGAACCACCTTCACCGATAATGATAGCGATAATCGGAACTTTCAGATCACTCATTTCCATAAGATTGCGAGCGATAGCTTCCCCTTGACCGCGTTCTTCCGCTCCCACACCAGGATAGGCACCTGCAGTATTGATAAAGGTCACAACTGGACGGCCAAACTTTTCAGCCTGTTTCATCAACCGTAGGGCCTTGCGGTAACCTTCTGGATGCGGTTGGCCAAAATTCCGCTTGAGGTTATCTTGTAAACTCTTGCCTTTTTGGATACCAACCACTGTGACAGCTTGATCTCCAAGCCAGCCAATACCACCAACAACTGCACCATCGTCACGAAAAGAACGGTCACCGTGTAATTGGATAAAGTCATCAAAAATGCCTGTCGCAAAGTCCAAGGTTGTCAAGCGACTCTGCTCACGCGCTTCTCTGACTATTTTTGCAATATTCATCTAGGACCCCCTCCGTGCAATCTGACTAGGCTAGCAATGGTATCTGGCAAGTCTCTTCTTTTGACAATAGCATCCACAAAGCCATGTTCCAATAGGAATTCTGCCTTTTGGAAATCCTCAGGCAAGCTTTCACGAACCGTGTTTTCAATGACACGGCGCCCAGCAAAACCGACCAAACTCTGTGGTTCAGCCAGAATGATATCGCCTTCCATAGCGAAAGAAGCTGTCACACCACCTGTCGTTGGATCTGTCAAAATGGTCAGATAAAAGAGACCAGCATTTGAATGCCGTTTAACTGCTGCAGAGATCTTGGCCATCTGCATGAGACTCATGATTCCTTCCTGCATACGGGCTCCACCAGAGGCTGTGAAGAGGACAACTGGCAATTTTTCGGCAGTCGCATACTCAAATAAGCGAGTGATTTTTTCACCTACAACCGTACCCATAGAAGCCATGATAAAGTTAGAATCCATAATCCCAAGAGCCACAGTCTGACCTTTTATAAGAGCTGTTCCTGTCACAACGGCTTCATCCAGACCTGTTTTTTCACGCATAGTTGCTAGTTTCTTTTGATAACCAGGGAAATGCAAGGGATCCTTACTTTCAATCCCCGTAAACAATTCCTTGAAGGTTCCCATATCAATCGTCAAAGCCAAGCGTTCTTGGGCAGAAATACGAAAGGTATAGCTACAATGTGGACAGATACGCTCACTTCCCAGATCCTTCTGATAAATGGTATGCTTACAGCCTGGACACTGGGAGAATAATTCATCTGGAACCTCTGGCTTGGCTTGAGGTTTTTCCCTAACCGAACGATTGGGATTGATTCGAATATACTTATCTTTTTTACTAAATAGAGCCATTGATTCCCCTTTTCGGTTTAAACTCTTGAAATCATTTTATTCTTTTTCTTGATACTTGGGTAAGAAGGTTTCCATCAAGAAGGAAGTATCATAATCTCCAGCAATGACATTGCGATCTGAAATGAGGTCAAGCTGGAAATCTGCATTGGTCTGCACTCCTTCAATCTCTAGTTCATAGAGGGCACGTTGCATTTTCATCAAGGCATCAAAACGATTTTCACCGTGAACGATGATTTTGGCAATCATACTGTCATAATAAGGTGGAATAGTATAGCCTGGATAAACTGCTGAATCTACGCGCAAGCCAACTCCACCACTCGGCAGATAGAGATTAGTAATCTTACCTGGACTTGGAGCAAAGTTGAAGGCTGGATTTTCTGCATTGATACGACACTCGATGGCATGACCGCGTAGGACAATATCTTCTTGCTTAACAGACAGAGGTTGACCTGCCGCAATGCGAATCTGTTCCTTAACGATATCCACACCTGAAACAAACTCTGTAACAGGATGTTCTACCTGTACACGAGTATTCATCTCCATGAAATAGAATTTGCCACTGGCTTCATCAAGAAGAAACTCAATTGTCCCTGCATTCTCATAGCCAACAGACTCTGCCGCTCGAACAGCCGCAGCACCGATTTCATGACGCAGCGTTTTTCCGATTGCAATCGAAGGACTTTCTTCCAAAACCTTTTGATTATTCCGTTGAAGAGAACAATCCCGTTCCCCCAAGTGAATCACATGTCCATGCTCATCTCCTAGGATTTGAACCTCAATGTGACGAGCTGGATAGATAACCCTTTCAATGTACATGGCACCATTGCCATAGTTGGCCTTGGCTTCACTAGAGGCGGTCTCAAAAGCTGATACGAGGTCTTCTGGTTTTTCAACCTTACGAATCCCTTTACCACCTCCACCTGCTGAAGCCTTGAGCATAACAGGATAGCCAATTTTTTCAGCAACAATCAAAGCTTCTTCAGAGTTATGCACTTCTCCATCCGAACCTGGAATGACAGGCACACCAGCTTTAATCATCTGAGCACGCGCATTGATCTTATCCCCCATCATATCCATAACATGACCCGATGGTCCAATAAACTTGATACCAACTTCTTCACACATGGTTGCAAATTTGGAATTTTCACTGAGAAATCCAAAACCTGGGTGAATGGCTTCCGCCTCAGTCAAGACTGCAGCTGATAGAACCGCATTAATATTGAGATAAGACTCTGTTGGCTTACCAGGGCCAATACAAACTGCTTCATCTGCCAAAAGCGTATGAAGAGCTTCCTTATCAGCAGTTGAATAAACCGCCACCGTTGCAATGCCCAATTCACGCGCCGCACGGATAATACGAACCGCAATTTCACCACGATTGGCAATTAAAATTTTTCGAAACATGGAGAACCTCCTTAGTTCCCTATTGCAAAGGTAAGAGTACCACTAGCTGCAAGCTTGCCATCCACTTCAGCCTTTGCTTCAACCACGGCAATGCTACCGCGACGTTTTACAAACGTTGCCGTCATAAGCAATTGGTCACCTGGTACAACCTGCTTCTTGAACTTAACCTTGTCCATACCAGCGTAAAAGACTAGTTTACCTTTATTTTCAGGTTTTGATAACTCCAAGACACCAGCTGTTTGCGCCAAGGCTTCCATAATCAGAACACCTGGCATGACAGGGTATTGAGGAAAATGACCGTTGAAGAAGGGCTCATTGATGGTCACATTTTTGATGGCAACAATGGTGTCCTCGCTCACTTCCAACACACGGTCCACTAGGAGCATAGGGTAACGGTGGGGAAGAGCTTCTTTGATTCCTTGAATATCGATCATTTGATACGTACCAATCCTTTACCAAACTCAACCATTTCTTCATTAGAAACGAGAATTTCCGTTACCACACCATCCTTAGGAGCTGGGATTTCATTCATGACTTTCATGGCTTCGATAATTACCAATGTTTGACCTTTTTGAACACTATCACCAACTGTTACAAAAGCAGATTTATCTGGACCAGCAGCCAAGTAAGCCACCCCAACAAGTGGGCTCTCTACAACATCTCCCTCAGCAGCCACACTGACTTCAGCTGGAGCTGGAATTTCTTCTGCTACAGTTTCTGCTGGAGCAGATATAGGAGCTACTGGACTCGGTGTTGCTAGAACGGGTGCTGGAGCAACTTGAGGTGCAACTTCAGATACCAGTCTAGCTTCATTCTTGCTAAACTGTAACTCATCCGTCCCATTTTTATAAGAAAATTCTCTCAAACTTGATTGGTCAAATTGAGCCATCAAGTCTTTAATATCGTTTAAATTCATAGTTATTTATTCTCCCAACGTTTGAAAGCAAGAACTGCATTGTGGCCACCAAAACCAAAAGTATTTGAAATGGCGTATGGAATTTCTTGCTCCAAGCCTTGTCCATAAACGACATTGGCTTCGATATAATCTGATACTTCACTTGTTCCAGCTGTCATTGGTACAAAGTTATGACGCATAGCCTCGATTGTTACGATAGCTTCTACTGCACCTGCAGCCCCCAGCAAATGTCCGGTGAAAGACTTAGTTGATGATACAGGTACTTCCTTACCAAGAACAGCTACGATCGCACCACTTTCTCCTTTTTCATTAGCAGGAGTTGACGTTCCGTGAGCATTGACATAGGCTACTTGCTCTGGAGAAATCTCAGCTTCTTCCAAGGCTAGTTTGATAGCCTTGATAGCTCCCTGACCTTCTGGATGTGGGGAAGTCATATGATAGGCATCACAAGTGTTTCCGTAACCAACCACTTCAGCAAGGATAGTAGCCCCACGTTTTTCAGCGTGTTCCAGACTTTCAAGAACCAACATCCCTGAACCTTCACCCATGACAAAACCATTACGGTCCTTATCAAATGGAATGGAAGCACGAGTTGGATCCTCTGTAGTAGAGAGAGCTGTCAGGGCTTGGAAACCAGCAATAGCAAAAGGTGTAATAGAAGCTTCTGACCCACCTACCAACATGACATCTTGGAAGCCAAACTTAATTGAACGGAAGGCATCACCAATCGCGTCATTTGATGAAGCGCAGGCAGTATTGATCGATTTACAAACACCGTTTGCTCCAAAACGCATAGCAACATTTCCTGAAGCCATATTTGGCAAGGCTTTTGGAAGGGTCAATGGTTTCAAACGTTTTGGTCCTTTGTCATTTAGGCGAAGCACTTGATCTTCAATTTCCTTGATTCCACCAATACCAGAGGCCACAATAACACCAAAACGATCTTTATCAAGAGCCTCTACATCTAAATTGGCATGATTGACAGCTTCTTGAGCCGCATACAAGGCATATAAAGAATAGTTATCAAAACGATTGGTATCTTTCTTTACAAAGTATTTATCAAAAGGAAAATCTTGGATTTCTGCTGCATTATGAACATCAAAGTCACTATGATCAAATTTCGTAATTTGACCAATTCCGATTTTTCCAGTTGTCAAACTATTCCAAAATTCTTCTGGTGTATTTCCGATTGGAGATGTTACTCCATAACCTGTTACTACTACGCGATTTAGTTTCATCTTTTTTACCTCTAGCTTCTGCTACATACTTAAGCCACCATCAATGGCAACCACTTGACCAGTTAGATAATCTTGGCCTGCTAAAAATACTGTTAAATCTGCAACCTGCTCTGCCTGCCCAAATTCTTTCATAGGAATTTGTGCCAGCATAGCATCTTTTACCTTGTCTGATAGAACAGCTGTCATATCGGACTCAATCATTCCAGGTGCAATAGCATTAACCCTGATATTGCGATTGGCCACTTCACGCGCCACAGACTTGGTAAAACCAATCAAACCAGCCTTAGAAGCTGCATAGTTAGCTTGACCGATATTCCCCATCAAACCAACAACACTAGACATATTAATGATAGCACCTTCTCTAGCTTTTATCATCGGTTTCAAGACTGATTGTGTCATGTTAAAGGCACCAGTCAAGTTAACCTTGAGCACTTTTTCAAAATCTGCTTCTGTCATCTTGAGCATCAGGGTATCTTGGGTAATTCCTGCATTGTTGACCAAAACATCTACTGAACCTAGCTCAGCAATAGCTTGATCAACCATACGCTTAGCGTCTGCAAAATCTGACACGTCTCCTGATATAGGAACCACCTTGACACCATAGTTTGAAAACTCAGCGAGCAATTCTTCTGAAATTGCACCACGACTGTTTAAGACAATATTGGCTCCTGCTTGAGCAAACTTGTGGGCGATGGCAAGACCAATCCCACGACTCGAACCTGTAATAAAGATATTTTTATTTTTTAGTTGCATTCTTTTCTCCTGTTTCCTCTTGTATTTATGGGAGAAGGGATTACTTGTTTTCTAGCAAGGCTTCCAAGCTAGCCTGATCTTCAACATTGGCTAGTTTAGCTGTCTTATCAATCTTTTTGACAAAGCCTGACAAGACTTTCCCCGGTCCAATCTCGATAAAGTTGGTTACGCCTGCTTCTTGCATAACCGCAATGCTTTCATAGAAACGAACTGCTTCCTTGACCTGACGCGTCAAGAGTTGAGCGATGTCATCTTTTTTCATGACAGCAGCTTCTGTATTGCCGACTAGGGGACAAGTAAAATCTGAAAAACTTACCTGAGCTAGAGTTTCAGCTAGCTTCTGGCTAGCAGGCTCAAGGAGAGCGGTATGAAAAGGACCTGAAACCTTGAGAGGAATCAAGCGTTTAGCTCCAGCTTCTTGCAAGAGTTCAACAGCTCGATCAACTGCAACCACTTCTCCACCAATCACAATTTGTGCAGGTGTATTATAGTTGGCTGGGGTAACTACTCCAAGTTCAGAAGCTTTTTGACAGGCTTCTTCAATGACCTCTACTGGCGTATTGAGAACTGCCACCATCTTGCCAGAACCAGCAGGAGCTGCTTCTTCCATATAGGCGCCACGCTTAGCGACCAAGGCTACCGCATCTTCAAAATCCAAGGCGCCACTGGCCACCAAGGCAGAGTATTCTCCAAGAGACAAACCAGCAACCATATCAGGCTGATAGCCCTTTTCTTGCAATAAGCGGTAAATAGCAACAGAAGTCGCTAGAATGGCTGGTTGCGTATAGCGAGTCTGATTAAGTTTTGCTTCTTCCGTATCAATGAGATGACGCAAATCGTAACCAAGCACCTGACTTGCTTGATCAATCGTTTTTTTGACAATCGGATACTGATCATAGAGATCCCGTCCCATACCCAGATACTGGGCACCTTGACCAGCAAATAAAAAGGCTGTTTTAGTCATTTCTTACAACTCCTGCCCAACGAGAGGCTTCTTCTTGAATTTTCTTAGCTGCTCCGTAATACAAATCTTTTAGGATTTCTTCAACGGTCTCTTCTTTGGAAACAAGGCCTGCAATTTGACCTGCCATAACAGATCCACCATCCACATCTCCGTGGACAACCGCTTTGGCTAGAGCACCTGCTCCCATTTGTTCAAAAATTTCCAAATCTGGATTGTCTTGTTTAAAGGCATCTTTTTCAGCTTGTTCAAAATCACGAGTCAACTGATTTTTAATCGCACGAACAGCATGTCCAAAGTGTTGAGCTGAAATCGTAGTATCAATATCTCTAGCTTTTAAAATTTTCGCCTTATAATTTGGATGGGCATTAGACTCTTTTGCAACGACAAAACGAGTTCCAACCTGAACAGCTTCTGCCCCTAGCATAAAGCCAGCTGCAGCACCTTCACCATCCGCAATCCCTCCTGCAGCAATGACAGGAATAGATACAGCTGCGGCTACCTGGCGCACCAAGGTCATGGTTGTTAATTTACCAATATGCCCCCCAGCTTCCATTCCTTCTGCAATAACAGCGTCCGCACCAATTTTTTCCATGCGTTTAGCTAGGGCAACACTAGGTACAACTGGAATGACTGTAATCCCAGCAGCATGAAAGCGTTCCATGTACTTGCTTGGATTTCCTGCGCCTGTTGTAACTACCTTAACCCCTTCCTCGATAACGAGATCTACAATATCTTCCACGAAGGGAGACAAGAGCATGATGTTGACACCAAAAGGTTTATCCGTCAATGATTTGATCTTATCAATATTAGCCTTAACAACTTCTTTAGGGGCATTTCCCCCACCGATAATGCCTAGTCCTCCAGCCTTAGAAACAGCCCCTGCCAAATCACCATCAGCAACCCAAGCCATTCCTCCTTGGAAAATAGGATAATCAATGTTCAATAATTCTGTAATACGCGTTTTCATAGTGCCTCCATCATTTCTTGCTTACGTAATAGTTCGATACTGCCATAATTTGAAAATCAAACTATTGCCTAAACAAGAGGGAGCGGGTTTCCCTACTCCTTCTATTTATATTCTGCTTATTTTGTTTGCTCTTCAACGTAGGCAACCAAGTCACCAACTGTTTTCAAGTCATCTTCTGCTTCGATTTGGATATCAAAAGCATCTTCGATTTCTGAGATTACTTGGAACAAGTCCAATGAATCTGCGTCCAAATCATCAAAAGTTGATTCAAGTGTTACTTCTGATGCGTCTTTCCCAAGTTCTTCAACGATAATTTCTTGTACTTTTTCAAATACTGCCATGATAGGACTCCTTTAAAATAAATAGTTTTTTTATAACAATGTGTTCACCACATGATTACCTAAATTGTAAGAATGAGCGTGCCCCATGTCAAGCCTCCACCGAAGCCTGATAGTAGAACAGTCTGGCTACCATCTAAGCGGATGAGACCTTGTTCTACACACTCTGAAAGTAAAATCGGGATACTGGCTGCACTGGTGTTGCCATATTCCATCATATTGGCTGGAAGTTTGTCTCGGTCGACACCGATTTTTTTAGCCATCTTATCCAAAATACGGTCATTAGCCTGATGAAGTAGCAGATAATCCAAGTTTGTCGCCTCTATAGGAGATTCATCAATAGTTTGCTTGATAGACTTGGCTACGTCCCGAATAGCAAAATCAAAGACCGCGCGCCCATCCATCTTCAAAAATGAATCTACATTTTCTTGATCTGAAAACGGAGAATGCAAGCCTGAATGTCCATAAGTTAGACACTCGCTACGACTCCCATCACTATTGAGACTCTCAGCCAAAAAATGCTCTTTCTCGCTAGCTTCTAGCAAGACTCCACCAGCACCATCTCCAAACAAAACAGCTGTTGATCGGTCTGACCAATCGACTGCTTTAGAGAGGGTTTCACTACCAATCACCAAGCCTTTTTGAAAGCGACCAGAAGCGATAAACTTTTCAGCAGTTGATAAGGCAAATACAAATCCACTGCAAGCTGCTGTTAGGTCAAAAGCAAAGGCCTTATTAGCACCAATATTGGCTTGGACACGAGCAGCTGTAGAGGGCATCATAGAATCTGGAGTAATAGTAGCTAGAATGATAAAATCCAGCTCTTCTCCTGTGATTTCAGCTTTTGCCATCAGTTTCTGAGCAACCTCTGTAGCCAAATCACTAGTAGATTCTGTTCTTGAAATATGCCTTTGTCGTATTCCCGTCCGACTTGAAATCCACTCATCATTGGTATCCATAATCTGAGCCAAATCATGATTTGTAACCACTTGCTCTGGCACATAATGAGCAACCTGGCTTATTTTTGCAAAAGCCATTATCTCAAATCCTCCAAAAATTGATAAAGATTAGTCAAACCTTTGCTCATAACCTCAATTTCTTGCTTACTCATACCATCAATGATTTTTTCAACCATGGCCTTGTGGAAGCGTTTATGTAGCCTATGAACCAAGCGACCTTTCTTTGTCAAATGCAGATGTACCACACGTCGATCATGTTCTGAACGAATGCGTTCAATGTAACCCTTGCGTTCGAGATTATTCAAACTAGTCGTAACTGTCCCAAGAGTCACCATCAACTCTTTTGACACTTGACTAGGTGTCACATCTGGAACTTTTCCAATCACATCAATCGTATGCATTTCTTTGATAGAGATATCCTTGAAACGACTACCCCTCAAGCTAACTTCCTCAATAACGAGGACATTGTTAAATATAGATGTTAAATATTCATTAATTCGTTGGTAGTCCAATCTTTCCTTCCCTCCTTTTCAAAAAAACTTTTAGAATCAAAACATTTGACAAAAGAATTATATCAAAGTTCAAAGAATGGTGCAAGTATTTTTTTATTTTCCTGTAAATTTAGGTCGTCTTCTTTCCGAATGAGCCCGAACTCCTTCTTTGAAATCCTCTGTTTTCGCTAGTGATTCCTGTAGGTTCAGTTCTAAAGCAGCATAATCTTGCCAGTCTTTAAATTGACTCTCCCAAACCAACTTCTTGATGGCAGCATAGGAATTAGCTGACCCGCGTCTCAATTTTTTAAGAAGCTGTTCTCTCGTCTTTTCAAGTTTATCAGCTTCAGAGACCCGATAAACAAGACCCCACTCCAGAGCTTTTTCTGCGGACAAAGCCTCACCTGTCATGGCTAATTGAGCAGCACGCGTCACACCAATACTTCGACTCAAGAGATGAATTCCTCCTGCATCCGGAGCCAAGCCAACTCCAACAAAGGCTTGGATAAATTTAGCCTTATCCGTTGCCAGACAGAAATCTGCAGCAACAGCCATATTTGCTGCGGCACCTGCAACAGCCCCATCAACCTCCATCAAGACAGGTTTAGCAATTTGCTTGATTTTATAAGAAATAGTATTGACCAATTCTGCGATTTTTGTCAATGATGGAATATCATCCTCATCCACCGCCCGCTTCATCTCTACTAAATCTCCCCCAACTGAAAAGACTTTGCCATTCGCGTTGATTAAGACAAAATGCACAGCCGGATCCTCTTCTGCCAAAGTCAGAGCTTCTAAAATCTCCTCACACATAGGAATATGAAAACCATTCGCGACCTCAGGACGATTCAAGGTAAGGATTGCCAAATCCTCTTCAAGCTGATAAATAATGTGTTCCATTTGAACTCCTTTTTATTTTATAAGCTGGTTAAATTATTTTATTTTCAAAGTATATCTTTTTTAAAATCAGAAAGCAAGAAAAAATCAACTGAAAGTGTCTCAGCCGATTAGAAAGGCTCGCTTTATACTAGAACGCATCTTATTTTCTTCATTGAAAAAAGGCTTTCTTTCTGCTATAATCGTATAAAATACTTACTTTAGGAGTTCTTATGAAAGTTGTTAAATTTGGAGGTAGCTCTCTTGCCTCTGCTAGTCAATTAGAAAAAGTTTTAAACATCGTCAAAAGCGATTCAGAGCGTCGTTTTGTCGTCGTTTCTGCGCCTGGTAAACGTAATGCTGAAGATACTAAAGTTACGGATGCCTTGATTAAATACTACCGCGACTATGTTGCTGGTAACGATATTAGTAAGAGTCAAAACTGGATTATCGACCGCTATGCTGCTATGGTTAGTGAACTAGGTCTTAAACCAGCTGTTTTAGAAAAAATTTCAAAAAGTATTCGCGCCTTAGCTACTCTTCCTATCGAAGAAAATGAATTTCTCTACGACACTTTCCTAGCAGCCGGTGAAAATAACAATGCTAAATTGATTGCTGCCTACTTTAATCAAAATGGTATCGATGCACGCTATGTGCACCCTAGAGAAGCTGGTATTGTAGTCACAAGTGAACCTGGTCACGCTCGCATCATTCCATCAAGTTATGACAAGATTGAGGAATTGACAAATGCCAATGAAGTCCTTGTCATTCCTGGTTTCTTTGGTGTTACCAAGGAAAATCAGATCTGTACCTTCTCACGTGGAGGATCAGACATTACAGGTTCTATCATTGCTGCCGGTGTTAAGGCAGACCTCTATGAAAACTTTACGGATGTTGATGGTATCTTTGCAGCACACCCTGGTATTATCCACCAACCACACTCAATCCCTGAGCTGACCTACCGTGAAATGCGTGAGTTGGCCTATGCAGGATTCTCAGTCCTTCATGACGAAGCGCTTCTTCCTGCCTACCGAGGAAAAATTCCTCTGGTTATCAAGAATACCAACAATCCTGATCATCCAGGTACTCGTATCGTTCTAAAACATAGTAGTGATGAATTCCCAGTAGTAGGAATTGCTGGTGACTCTGGCTTTGTCAGCATCAACATGTCTAAATACCTCATGAACCGTGAGGTTGGATTTGGACGCAAGGTTCTTCAAATCCTTGAAGATCTTAACATCGGTTGGGAACATATGCCAACAGGTATCGACGATCTTTCAATCATCCTCCGTTCTCGCGAACTAACTCCTATCAAGGAAGAAGAAATCCTTCGTCAGTTGGTTCAAAAGGCTGAAGTAGACCATGCAGAAATCGAACACGACCTTTCTATCATTATGATTGTTGGTGAAAAAATGAAGAGTCATATCGGAGTAACTGCTACTGCGACACGTGCTCTATCTGAAAACAAGATTAATATCCAGATGATGTCTCAAGGTTCTAGTGAAGTTTCTATCATGTTTGTTGTCAATAAAGACCAAGAAAAAGCAGCAATTAAAGCGCTCTACAATGCCTTTTTCGGTGAAAGTAAGGAAGACTAATCATGGCCCAATCTCTTAACAAAACAGTGCTTCTCAATACGACCGGAACTTCCTACCTCTCTATAGCTGGGAAAGTTGGGAAATTCCTTGTTGGAGATCAGGCTCTGGAATTTTACCCAGATGTCAATGTCGAACAATTTATCCAGATTCCTTGGGACCATATCAACCAGATTGGAGCCAATGTCACTGGTCGCAAAATCAGTCGCCACTTCGAAGTCTTTACAGACAGAGGAAAATTTCTCTTTGCTTCAAAAGACTCAGGTGCCATTCTCAAAATTGCTCGCGAAAAACTAGGCAATGACAAGGTCGTCAAACTTCCGACCCTGATTCAGACAATTAGCCAAAAATTTAAAAATCTATTTGCAAAAAAGTAGAAACTTTAGTATAATCATAGCAACGGATAAGTAGGTTATCTTCTTCTTTCAGAAAGTCTGCGGGTGCTGCGAGCAGATAGGAGGGATAGGTGAAATTCTACCGTTAGTAATAATTACATACACAATCAAGTGCACACCTGTGAAGTTGGATGGAACCGTGGCCCTGCCACTCCAACGCTTTGTCAGGTGTGCTTTTTTATAAAGGAGTTCTTATGTTAGATATCAAACGCATTCGTACAGACTTTGATGCTGTCGCAGAAAAATTGGCTACACGTGGTGTAGATGCTGCTGTCTTAAACGAGATGAAAGAAATCGATGCTAAACGTCGTGACATCTTGGTCAAGGTTGAAACTCTCAAAGCAGAACGTAACACAGTTTCTGCTGAGATTGCCCAAGCTAAGCGCAACAAGGAAAATGCAGATGACAAGATTGCTGCCATGCAAAATCTATCTGCTGAGGTCAAGGCCTTGGATGCTGAATTGGCAGAAATCGATGCTAAATTGACAGAATTTACCACTACTCTTCCAAATATCCCAGCTGACAGCGTTCCTGTTGGGGCTGATGAAGATGACAATGTGGAAGTTCGCCGTTGGGGTACTCCACGCGAGTTTGACTTCGAGCCAAAAGCCCACTGGGATCTGGGTGAAGACCTTGGTATCCTTGACTGGGAACGCGGTGGTAAGGTAACAGGGGCTCGATTCCTCTTCTATAAAGGTCTCGGCGCTCGTTTGGAACGTGCTATCTACAACTTTATGTTGGATGAACATGGCAAAGAAGGCTACACTGAAGTCATCACGCCTTACATGGTTAACCACGATTCTATGTTTGGGACTGGTCAATATCCAAAATTCAAGGAAGATACTTTTGAACTCAGCGACAGCAATTATGTCCTTATTCCTACAGCTGAGGTCCCTCTAACAAACTACTACCGTGATGAAATCCTGGATGGCAAAGACCTGCCAATCTACTTCACTGCTATGAGCCCATCATTCCGTTCTGAGGCAGGTTCAGCTGGTCGTGATACTCGTGGCTTGATTCGTTTGCACCAATTCCACAAGGTTGAAATGGTTAAATTTGCCAAACCAGAAGAATCTTACGAAGAATTGGAAAAAATGACAGCCAACGCTGAAAATATCCTTCAAAAACTTAACCTTCCATACCGTGTCGTTGCTCTCTCTACAGGAGATATGGGCTTCTCAGCTGCGAAGACTTATGACTTGGAAGTTTGGATTCCAGCACAAAATACCTACCGTGAAATTTCAAGCTGTTCAAACACAGAAGATTTCCAAGCCCGTCGTGCCCAAATCCGTTACCGTGATGAAGCAGATGGCAAGGTGAAATTGCTCCATACCTTGAACGGTTCTGGACTTGCAGTTGGACGTACAGTGGCTGCTATTCTTGAAAACTACCAAAATGCAGATGGTTCTGTGACCATCCCAGAAGTTCTTCGTCCATACATGGGTGGCGCTGAAGTTATCAAACCATAAAAAAAAGGCCTAGCTATTTCTAGCTAGACCTTTTTTCGTAACCAAATCAAATAAGCACCTAATACAAAGAGCAAAATGATTAGGCAAATAACAGTTTCAGCCACTACCAAATAATCCAAAAATGGAAATTTCAAGATTCCCTGAGCCATCTTGAGCGAGGTAGCTGTGATAATGGTTGGGAAGGTGAGGGCTGAGAAGGCTGGTTGAAAACCTTGTTTTAAAATATTGGGCAGGCGAGTCAAAACAAAGAAAAAGAAGGATTGGGAAGCTAAGATCATGACAATCAAGAGCCAAGTCGGTAGACTGGCTCCTCCAACTCGAACTAGGGAAGCCAAGAGTAGGGAGAAAGGAGCACAGTAGATCCCTTCTTGTCCAAGCATGGCTTGTGGGAGTGGATGTTTCTTTAAATCGCTATAAATAAGCGGGTAGAGATAGAATGTCAAGAGAAATCCAAAACTCAAGGTCGCATAGGCAATTTCGATGATACCTACAAGAGGATAGGTCAAGGCTGCTACTGCTATCCCCACATAGAGAACCGTCCAGCTAGGAGTCGCATGAACCCTCCGACCCGGATAGGCAAATTTGATAGTGAAGCCAGCAATCAGAGCCACATCCAAGAGAAATGAAAAGCACCAGAGCCCTTGAGCAACCAAAGGAAAATGAGGGAAGACTCGAAAGACATAAGTCGATAAAATCATCCCAGCCATAGGAAAGGTGGCCATTCCTGACAAAAGTGGGGGCTTGGTCAATTCCTGCTTAGTTTCCTTCCAATTAAAGAGATGAAGAAGCAGAAAGAATATCCACAAAATCAAACCTGTCAGACTAAAAAGATGTGACAGAACCGGCAACGTATCTAAAATAAGATTTCCAGCTCCTGCCAAACCTAGCAAACAACCAGAAAATACCAAGGGGAGTTTTTTCATCCTAACCTCCAATAATCATGTTAGTTTCAGTATATCATAAAAGCGCTTAAATGAGGACTTAATACTCTTCGAAAATCAAATTCAAACCACGTCAGCGTCGCCTTACCGTACTCAAGTACAGCCTGCGGCTAGCTTCCTAGTTTGCTCTTTGATTTTCATTGAGTATAAAAAAAACGAAGCCCGTTGATTTCAGACTTCATTTTTCTCAGATATTAATTAAGCATAAGGTTGCAATTCTGGGTTAATTGGTGTATTGGCTAGATTGTTGGCATAGTTACAGAGGCTTGCTAGGCTGACACCAAGAACCACATCCAAGGCATTTTGTTGAGTGTAGCCAGCTTCTAGAAACTCAGACAAGGCTTCATCTCCTACACGACCCTTGGTATTGATAACTGCCAAGGTATACTTAGCTAGGGTGTCCAATTTAGGATCTGTTTCAATTGGAGTACGATTGCGAAGGGCTTGCAGAAGGTCATCATTCATCTGGATTTGTTTAATTGAAAAGGCTGTGTGACCTGCGACGCAGAAGGCACAACCATTTGTCACAGCTGCCGTGATTTGCACTACTTCGCGCTCAACAGGTGTCAGGCTGTTGCGACGGTTGATAGCTCCGACAGTACGGTAAGCCTCTAAAGCAGTCGGTGCATTAGCCAAGAGACCGATTAGGTTGGGAATATAGCCATTGTTATCTTTTTCTACTGTTTCAAGAACTTCTTTCACTTCTGCTGGCGCTGATTCGATTGTATGAATTGTAAATGTTGTCATCATAAAACCTCTTTTCATGTTGTTGAAACCTAGTCTATCACAGATTCTATACCTTGTATAATATATATTTTAAATTACACTGATAGAAATTTTTTATGAAAGCAAAAAATCACACGTAATGTGTGATTCCATTATTTATTAAAATACTTTTTAGTTTCAGCAATAACGACCGGCGACAAGACTAAGAGGGCAATCAAGTTTGGCAGAGCCATCAAGGCATTGACAATATCTGCGATAATCCAAACCATATCCAACTCGATAAATCCTCCCAACAAAACCATGAGTACAAAGACCACACGGTAGAGCCAGATAAAGCGAACCCCAAAGAGAAACTCAAAACAACGTTCTCCGTAATAGTTCCAACCTAGAATCGTTGTAAAGGCAAAGAGCACAAGGAAGATGGTCAAAAGGGCAGGTCCAAAGTTTGAAAAGACTGTTGAGAAGGCTGACTGAGTCAAGGCAACCCCATTTAAGTCGCCACTCCAAACACCAGTTACCAAGATGGTTAAACCAGTCAAGGTACAGATAATGAGTGTATCAATAAAGGTTCCTGTCATGGAAATCAATCCTTGCTCCACTGGTTCATTTGTCTTAGCCGCAGCCGCTGCAATGGGAGCAGAACCCAGACCAGATTCGTTTGAGAACACGCCACGCGCCACACCATTTTGAATAGCCATCCGAATGCTAGCACCGGCAAATCCACCTACCGCAGCAACAGGACTAAAAGCTGATGTCAAAATTAAAGCGATTGTGGCAGGAATTTTCCCGATATTAAAGAAAATAACTGTGAGAGTTCCCAAAATATAAATAATAGCCATAAAAGGAACAACAGTAGTTGAAACCTTAGAAATGGACTTGAGACCACCAAAGACTGCAATCGCTACAAATACAGACAACACAAGAGCAGTGATAGCTGGCGAAATAGTCGTTGTATTCTGGATAGATTCTGTAATCGAGTTAACTTGAGTGAAGGTTCCGATTCCCAACAAAGCTACTAGCACACCTGCTAGGGCAAAGAAGATGGCAAGGGGACGCCACTTTTCTCCCATCCCTAGAAGGATATAGTGCATGGGACCTCCCGCCACTGCACCATGGTCATCCTTGGTGCGGTATTTGATAGCTAGTAGTCCTTCCGCATACTTGGTAGCCATCCCAAAGAAAGCAGCCATCCACATCCAAAAGAGGGCTCCTGGTCCACCGACCTTGATAGCTGTAGCTACCCCGATAATATTTCCCGTACCAACTGTCGCTGCTAGAGCTGTACACAAGGCCGCAAAACTGGATACATCGCCATGCCCCTTGTCCTTAGTAAAAATAAGCTGGAAGGCCTTTGGCAGACGCAAAATCTGCAAAAGTCCTAGACGGGCAGTTAGGTAAATCCCTGTCCCAACCAATAAAATCAAGAGGGGTGGACCCCAAGCAAAAGCATCAATTGATTTAAGCAATTCTAACATTTCCTTCTCCTATCTTTTCAACCCCAAAAGAAAGAGCACATGCAAGATACATGTACTCTGGAATGCTTAGATAAATGCTAAAAAGCGGTCTATCCTAGCTCTGTCCTTTTACCTGAGAGTTTGAGCAGTTGCCTGCCTTGCCCCTTCGGTGCCTTTACGGTCTCTCCAGAGTTCCGTCCATTTACAGTCATGGAAAATCAAACGATTCGCCACTTCTATTAAACTTCATTCGGTGTTGGTATTTAATTGATTCTTATTTTACAAAAAATGTTGGCTTTTGTCAATGTGTTTATTAGTAAAACTTAATTCAACAGTTTTTACTGTATAAAGCTCGGAATACTTCTATCCTTTAAATGTCACAATAGTCGCACCACTACCTCCAGCATTTTGTGGGGCATAGCCGAAACTCTTGACATGCTTGTTTCTTTGTAGGTATTTGGTGACACCTTCACGGATGACACCTGTTCCGATACCATGGATGATATCAACTTGAACCATATTATTAAGCAAGGCTTGGTCGATAAAGGCATCTAACTCATTCATGGCCTCTTCATAACGTTTGCCTCGAAGGTCCAGTCTGGCTTGTGGGCCACGACCAGAAGTTCGTTTCACGACATTGACCTGTTTCTTCTTGACTTGCTTTTCTTGCTGGGCTTGAACAAGGTCAAACTCTTTTTCTTCCAAGGTCATCTTGATTAAACCAACTTGAGCTTCCCAGCGGCCGTCCTTGAGTTGACTGGTCAAGGTACCACGCTGTCCATAACTGAGAACAACGATATCATCTCCCACCTTTGGAGCTCGTTTTTTCTTGGCCTTTTGAAGGACCTTGTTTTTAGACAAGTCCACTTTTTCAGGAGCCAATTTTTTCAGTTTAGCCTTGGCTTCAATGATTTCATGGGGCTTGAGTTGAGATTTACTGTGGAGATTTTTAAGAATCTGGTCACTCTCACTTAGGGCCATGTCCACAATCTCAGCAGCCTGTTCACGCGCCTTATTAAGCTCGGTTTCCTTTTCACGATTGAGCTCGTTGTAAAGTTTTTTGAGAGCACGGTTCATCTTGAGATTTTCTTGCTCCACCTCACGGATATTGTCCAAGCGTTTGCGGCTCTCTAGCGTCTGCTCTTCCAGTTGCTCAATGATACGATTAACATCATTGTCCTGATCAACCTGCTGACTGGCATCCCCTACGATAACTTCAGATAGGCCTAGACGTTTAGCAATTTCGAAGGCATTGCTTCGGCCAGGAACACCCTGCATAAAGCGATAGGTCGGGCGAAGAGTTGCAGTATCAAACTCCATGCTGGCATTTTGCACAAAGGCTGTCTCAATACCGTAGGCCTTGAGTTCCGGATAGTGGGTCGTCGCCATGGTCTTGACTTGACGCAGGCGAAGGTCCTCCAGAATAGCCATGGCAAGGGCGGCTCCCTCTTGGGGATCTGTACCAGCCCCCAACTCATCCAAGAGCAAGAGTGAATGTTGGTTGACCTTGCCAAGAATATCCACAATATTGGTCATGTGGCTAGAGAAGGTAGACAAGCTCTGCTCAATAGACTGCTCATCTCCAATATCGGCAAAGATTTCTTCGAAAATACCAACACGGCTTCCCTTATCTGCCAAAATCGGCAAACCGGACTGGGCCATAACCTGTGTCAAACCCAGAGTTTTGAGCATGATGGTCTTACCACCTGTATTGGGACCTGTAATGACAATGGCTGTTAAATCTTGTCCAAAGTGGACATCATTTGCGACGGCATTTTTGACCAAAGGATGGCAAACATGGAGCAGTTGAATCTCTTGATTTTCTGATAGCTGAGGCACGACTGCTTGCCTTTCTTGGATAAAGCGGACCTTGGCACGAATCAAGTCCAGATGGCCGATAATCCAAGCATCATTGGCAATCTCAGCCGCATGAGGGCGGACACGCTCCGAGATTTCTTGGAGAATACGAAGCATTTCATAGCGCTCATCTGCTCGCAGACTAGCAATTTCTTCGCTCAGTTTGACCACCTCACGAGGTTCGATATAGACGGTATTTCCGCTGGCAGAAATATCATGAACGACACCTGCAATCTTATTGCGGTAGGTGTTTTTGACAGGTAGAACCTGACGGCCATTTCTGCTGGCAACAATTCCTTCTGTCAACATCTGCGCTTTTTGCTTGAGTAAATCTTGCAAGACATCGCGGACCTGACTCTCGCTATCATGGATTTTTCTACGGATGCGCGCCAATTCTTCACTGGCAAAATTTTCAATGAAACCTGCATCATTAAAGGCTTGGAGATTTCCTTGTAATTGCGGAAAATCATGTAATTTCTCAAACCAAAGGGCTAATTCTTCCAAACTGACATTTTCCAGATTAGCATAAAAACTTTGCAGTTCTCGACTAGCAAGAAGCACGCGCTTCAAGAGCAGGAACTCCTCAATATTGAGGTCTGCCCCCATCTCCAAACGCTTGCAGACTCCTGCGATTTCCTTGGTTGCGAGAATGGTAAAATGCGGTTGCTCGACGAAAAGAGCCTGCATTTCCTTCATCTCAGCAAAAGCCTGTTTGATTTTATCCGCTTTGGCAGTCGGAGCTAGCTGTCTCAATTGCTCCAAGCCCTGCTCGGTCAACAAATGGGGTTCAAACAAAGCCTTGACCTTATTGAACTCTAATGTTTCTAATATTTTCTTATTCATCTTTATTTCCTTGTCTTTGAATGTCTAGGTGTGGTATCTTTTTACATTCTGATAGATACTAGTCAATCTGTAAACAAAGGGCTAGGAAAATTCCTGCCCTTTTTATCCGATTAAATTTGTCACCCAGATTTGTTTGAGCCAACTGGTTGTTACTGGTATGCTCTGGATGATATGTTTTGCGACGATACTCTTTTCAAGAGGATTTTGTATAGCTGCCATGGGAATGGTTGCTAGTATGGTCAAGGCCATTTGCAAGACAAATAAGGTCACCAACATGGACAAGATACCTGCTGAGACTTGGAACAACTTGCCACCCAGCTTTTTACTAGGAATCAAGTGTAACAGGAGACCAAGCAAACGACCGATGCTATAGACAATCCCAAATACAAGCAAGTAGCCGATACCTGCGTAAAAGACCTTATCCAACTGAAAGAGTTGATCCGATGGGAAGAAGAAAGTTCCCTGACCTTCCTGCGGATTTGCATAAGGGAGCAGTAAATGGAATTGTTCTCCAAGCCCCTTGTAAAACTGGCCAGCCACAAAAGCCGAAGCCATGGCTGAAATCAGGTAATAAACCTGTAAGAGCAGGCCTCTCCGATAGCCGATATAGAATCCCCAAGCCAAGACCAATAGAAGAAGGAGTGAAATCATAAGGAATCCTCAATCTTGCTCTGCTCTTGCTTACAAGTCACAAGTTTGTGACGGAGTTCTTCTAACTCTTGCTCCTTATCGTCAAATTCAATCTCACGGCTGAGCTGAGTTGACAAACAGTTAACTGCCAACAAAAGAGCGATTGTTTCATCATCTGCACTAGGCATTTGTTCTTTAATTGCTTGGTATTTTTCTGTCGCAACCTTGGCGATTTCCTCCATAAAGAGATTATCATGCTCGGTTGTCAAGGTTAATGATTTTTTCCCGAATGTAAATTTGAATCGATTTAGATTTGCCATAAAATTCACCTCACGATATTATACCAAAATTCGCTAATTTTGTCAGTTTTTACAAATTTGCCTTCTTTTATGGTACAATAGAAACTATGGCAAGTATAACACTCACACCAAGCGAAAAGGAGATCCAGGCTTTCCTTGAACACTATCAAACCAGTCTGGCTCCCAGTAAGAACCCCTATATCCGCTACTTTTTGAAACTGCCTCAGGCAACGGTTTCTATCTATACTTCTGGAAAGGTCTTGCTTCAGGGCGAAGGAGCTGAGAAATACGCTCATTTCTTTGGCTATCAAGTTGTAGAGGAAATTAACGGACAAAACCTTCCTTTAATTGGGACAGATGAGGTGGGAAATGGTTCCTACTTTGGTGGACTTGCAGTTGTGGCTTCTTTTGTCACTCCAGACCAGCATGACTTTTTACGAAAACTCGGTGTGGGAGATTCTAAAACTCTGACCGACCAAAAGATTCGTCAGATTGCTCCTATCCTCAAAGAAAAAATCCAGCACCAGGCACTGCTTCTCTCACCAAGCAAGTACAATGAGGTCATCGGAGACCGCTACAACGCTGTTTCTGTTAAGGTAGCCCTCCATAATCAGGCCATCTATCTCCTCCTTCAAAAAGGACTTCAGCCTAAGAAAATTGTGATCGATGCCTTTACCAGTGCTAAAAATTATGACAAGTACTTGGCACAAGAGGCCAATCGTTTCAGCAATCCTATCAGCTTAGAAGAAAAGGCTGAGGGAAAATACTTGGCTGTCGCAGTTTCTTCTATCATTGCGCGTGATCTCTTTCTGGAAAATCTTGAAAATCTGGGACGAGAACTGGGCTATCAACTTCCAAGTGGAGCTGGAACGGCTTCTGACAAGGTGGCTAGCCAGATTTTACAAGCCTATGGTATGCAGGGACTCAACTTCTGCGCCAAACTGCACTTTAAAAATACTGAAAAAGCAAAAAAACGCTTAGAAAGGTAAATTATGAATTCATTTAAAAATTTCCTAAAAGAGTGGGGATTGTTCCTCCTGATTCTGTCATTACTAGCTTTAAGCCGTATCTTTTTTTGGAGTAATGTCCGCGTAGAAGGACATTCCATGGATCCGACCCTAGCGGATGGCGAAATCCTCTTTGTTGTCAAACACCTCCCTATTGACCGTTTTGATATCGTAGTGGCCCATGAGGAAGATGGCAATAAGGACATCGTCAAGCGAGTAATCGGAATGCCTGGCGATACCATCCGTTACGAAAATGATAAACTTTATATCAATGACAAAGAAACAGATGAACCTTACCTAGCTGATTACATCAAACGCTTTAAGGACGACAAACTCCAAAGCACCTACTCAGGCAAGGGATTTGAAGGAAATAAAGGTACTTTCTTTAGAAGTATTGCTCAAAAAGCTCAAGCCTTCACAGTTGATGTCAACTACAATACCAACTTCAGCTTTACAGTTCCAGAAGGAGAGTACCTTCTCCTCGGAGATGACCGCTTGGTTTCGAGCGACAGCCGCCACGTAGGTACCTTCAAAGCAAAAGATATCACAGGGGAAGCTAAGTTCCGCTTCTGGCCAATCACCCGTATCGGAACATTTTAAGAAATCTAAGAGGCCGAGAATCAAGAATCTCAGCCTCTTCTTCTATCGTGAGAAGTGATCGTTTATTGACTATAGTAAAAACAACCCCAACTCTCACCTATTCATGCAAAGGAATTTTATGGAAGTTTATTTTTCAGGAACCATTGAACGGATTATTTTTGAAAATCCCAGCAATTTTTATCGCATCCTTCTCCTAGAAATCGAAGATACGGACGCAGAAGATTTTGATGATTTTGAAATCATTGTCACCGGTACCATGGCTGATGTAATTGACGGAGAAGACTATACTTTTTGGGGGCAAATTGTCCAGCACTCCAAGTATGGGGAACAACTGCAAATCAGCCGTTATGAACGCGCAAAACCAACTAGCAAGGGCTTGGTCAAGTACTTTTCAAGTAGCCATTTCAAGGGAATCGGTCTTAAGACAGCTCAAAAAATCGTGGACACCTATGGTGACAATACCATTGACGAAATTCTGCAACACCCGGAAAAGCTAGAAGGCATCTCAGGGCTCTCTGCAAAAAATCGCGAGGCTTTCGTCTCCACTCTTCGTCTCAATTACGGAACAGAGATGGTTTTAGCCAAACTAGCCAACTACGGTATTCCCAATAAATTAGCCTTTCAGATTCAAGACTTTTACAAGGAAGAAACCCTTGATGTGGTTGAAAATTATCCCTACCAACTTGTTGAGGATATCAAAGGCTTGGGCTTTACCATTGCTGACCAACTAGCGGAAGAACTAGGCATCGAAAGTCAGGCTCCTGAACGCTTCCGTGCTGGTCTAGTTCATAGTCTTTTTCAGGCCTGTATGGAAACAGGAGATACCTATGTTGAAGCACGGGATTTGCTAGAACAAACCCTCACTCTCCTTGAATCCTCCCGTCCCGTGGAACTGGACCCCAGCCAAGTGGCCCAAGAACTCTCCTACCTCATCGAAGAAGACAAGGTTCAGCAAATTGATACCAAAATCTTTGATAATAGCCTCTTTTTTGCTGAAGAAGGCATCCGCAGTCACTTGGTTCGTATCCTTGAAAAAGGAAAACAGAAGAACCAAGATTTAGAAACCATTCAAAAACATATCACTACTGTCGAGGAAGAACTGGGGATTGAGTATGATAGCATTCAAAAACAGGCTATCTGCGACGCTATCCAGAACAAGGTCTTTATCCTAACAGGTGGGCCCGGTACTGGTAAGACGACTGTTATCAATGGAATTATCGCTGTTTATGCCCTTTTAGAAGGACTTGACCTCAGGAAAAAAAGCAACTTGCCAATTCTTCTTGCTGCTCCAACTGGCCGAGCAGCTCGGCGCATGAATGAATTAACGGGTTTGCCTAGCGCGACCATACACCGACATTTAGGAATGACAGGTGACGATGATACCAGTCATCTGGAAGATTATCTGGATGCTGACTTTATCATCGTGGATGAATTTTCCATGGTGGATACTTGGCTGGCCAATCAACTCTTCTCCAACATCTCTTCTAACAGTAAAATTCTTATCGTAGGCGACAGCGACCAGTTGCCTTCTGTCAGTCCTGGACAGGTTCTAGCGGATCTGCTTCATATTCCCTTGATTCCTCAGACTCGCTTGGAAAAAATCTACCGGCAAAGCGAAGAATCAACCATCGTTACCCTTGCTAGTCAAATTCGACAGGGCATCTTGCCAGCTGATTTCACCCAGAAAAAAGCTGACCGTTCCTACTTTGAAATTGCTAGTGGCCATATTCCTGCTACGATTGAGAAAATCTTAGGTGCTGCCCTCAGAAGTGGTATTCCTGCCCGTGATATTCAAGTTCTGGCTCCCATGTACCGAGGGACAGCAGGGATTGATGCTATCAACCAACTCATGCAAGACCTGCTCAATCCACCACAAAAAGATCAACTCAGTTTTGAGGCTCCCCAGTGTCACTATCGCAAGGGAGACAAGGTCATTCACTTGGTCAATGATGCTGAAATCAATGTCTTTAATGGAGATTTGGGAGCTATCACAGATCTGATCCCTGGTAAATACACCGAGTCAAAACAGGATGAAATTGTCATTGATTTTGATGGCAATGAAGTCTCTTACCCCCGTAACGAATGGTACAAGATTCGCTTAGCCTATGCCATGAGTATCCATAAATCACAGGGAAGTGAGTTTCCTGTTGTCATCCTACCTATCACTAGTGCTAGCAGGCGTATGCTGGAGCGCAATCTCATCTACACAGCCATTACACGTGCCAAAAGCAAGCTTATCTTACTAGGCGAATTACAGGCCTTCGACTATGCTACCCAGCACATCGGAACTGCCCGAAAAACCTATCTGATTGAACGCTTCAGTGATTTAATTGAAAATGTTGAAGAAAATACACAAGCTGTTTCCGAAACAGTCACATCAAGTGCCCCTGAACAATCCTACATCCTAACCGAAGAGAACTGGGATAGCATCCCAGCCATGATTGGGATTACAGAAGCAGACCTCAAAGAGATTTTCGGAAAATAGTGTATCAGAAAACCCACCTAGGCAGGTGGGATTTTTGTTTATGAATACTCAATGAAAATCAAAGAGCAAACTAGGAAGCTAGCCGCAAGCTGTACTTGAGTACGGTAAGGTGACGCTGACGTGGTTTGAATTTGATTTTCGAAGAGTATAAGATTATTTAACTGTTGCTGTGCTTGTAATCAATTCAACAGCTTTTTTGATTGTGATATCGTGTTTCAACATATCAGCTGAAAGCAAGCTTTGTACTTGTGCAACTTCCATGTTGTAATCTGCAGCCAATTGCTCGATTTCTTTTTGGATTTCTTCTTCTGAAGCATCAAATCCTTCAGCTTTGGCAACTGCTTCGATAACAAGGTTAGTCTTAGTACGTGACTCAGCTTCTCCCTCGTATTGTTTGTGAAGATCTTCTTGAGTAGTTCCAGTGATTTGGAAGTACATATCAGGGTTGATACCTTGACGTTGCAAGTTTCCAAGGAATTCGTTTACTGAACGGTGAACTTCTTCGTGAATCATTTCTTCTGGAAGTTCTACGATTTCAGCGTTTTCTACAGCTTTATCGATTGCTGCACCTTCAACGGCATCTTTGTATGCTTCTTCTTTAGCAGCAGCCAATTCGTTGCGGTATTTTTCTTTCAATTCAGCAAGTGTTTCAACTTCTTCGTCGATGTCTTTTGCAAGTTCATCGTCAAGAGCTGGAACTTCTTTAGCTTTTACTTCGTGGATAGTTGTCACGAATTTAGCTTCTTTACCTGCAAGGTCTTCTGCTTGGTAGTCTTCTGGGAATGTTACGATAACATCAACAGTTTCACCAGCTGAGTGACCTACCAATTGGTCTTCAAAGCCAGGGATGAATTGACCTGATCCAAGTCCAAGTGAGAAGTTTTCACCTTTTCCGCCGTCAAATTCAACACCGTCGATAGAACCAACGAAGTCGATAACAACAGTGTCGCCGTTTTCAGCAGCAGCTTCTTTAATAACCAATTCAGCCAAGTTGTTGCGTTCGCGTTCGATACGCTCTTCAACGTCAGCGTCAGTTACTTCTTTTTCTACATCAACTGATACTTCAAGGTTTTTGTAGTCACCCAATTTTACTTCAGGTTTTGTAACTACTTCAGCAGTGATAACCCAGTCTTGTCCTTTTTCCATTGAAGTTACGTCAATTTTTGGTTGAGCAACCACTTCAAGACCAGCTTCTTTTACAGCTGCTTCATAAGCATTTGACAAAAGAGCGTTCATAACGTCTTGATAAAGTGACTCTTCACCAAATTTTTTGTCGAAGATAGGACGTGGAAGGTGACCTTTACGGAAACCTGGAACATTAAGAGATTTCTTCACTGAGTTGAAGACACGGTCCAATTCTGGTTTGATTTGGTCTTGAGAGATAGTGAAAGTCAAGACACCACGGTTTGTTTCTTTGTTTTCAAATGATACAGACATTCTGTCATTTCTCCTTAAAATTTTTTAAATACAGTCTATTATAACATAAATGGGCGACTTTTTTCAAGTAACGAATGCGCTTTTCAATGATGGGGGAGGTATGGTTTCTTCTTGGTTTTCTTTAGGATTCGAATATAATTTTATAAAAGATGTTTGGTGATAGCTGATTACAGTAAAAAACGAATCGCCCACACATCCCTTATTAGGCGATTCGTTTTGTATTATTTAACCACAAGAACCTTGTAATATTCATACTTATTTGGCTGTGTAATCTTAATTTTTTGACCATAGAAACCATCGATTTCTTTGTCAAAATAATCTGAAAATCCTGATGGCAAGCGTTTCATCTTAAGAATCTCACCGGATTGATCCGCATAGGCTAGAATGTGATAGTGAGTAGTGGTTGCTCCATCATCAATCAGTACAAAGTAACCTGTTTTGAGCTTACCTTGTTCATTTTCTAAATAGTATAGTTTATTGTTATTGATTGTGAAGTAAGTAGACGGAAGTCTAAGTCGTACACCTGGGTCTTCTAGATAAAGATCATTGCCAACTTTTTTGATTTCTGATCTAGTTGTCATCTCTGGAAGTGGTAATACTCTACGACCATCTGCTCCAAAGTAATATCGACCTGGTAGATTTTGGAAATTACGAATAACAGCTTTAGGATCAATTTCTTGTCTTTCTTCTTTATTATCCACTAAAGCTAAGGTTATATTTGCAACATGATCCCCATATTTGTCGGAAAACTTCTTGAACTCAGGTTTGACATACCAAGTGTTTTTAGCCACTATAACATCAGTAAATTTATTCCCATCATATTTTGCTTTAATCAGATATTCATATCCATCGCCTAAACGAACAATATCATCATGTTTATAAGGGCTATCTTGTAAAGTGAACATATGTCCATCCTTGCTGAGAATATAGCCTGTTCCATCACTAGAATTTACAACTCTATCAGAGGCCATTGCACCTGATTGTTCAAAATAATACCAATCACCATTTATGCACTCCCAACCTGTCATCATAGAACCACTAAAATGAAGATAGTACCAGGTGTTTCCTTCTTTGTACCATCCAGTACGCATAGCTCCACTATCTGCTAGGGAGTACCATGTATTTCCGTCCTTATACCAGCCAGTGCGCATAGCCCCACTATCCGCTAGGGAATACCATGTATTACCGTCTTTGATCCAACCTGTCTGCATGTTTCCAGAACCGTCAAAGTGGTACCAAGAACCAGCATTTTGCACCCATTTATCCTTAGCGAGACTGCCATCTTGTGAAAGATTCCAGTCAGAACCATTTTTAACCCAAGTATCTGCAGCCTGTGCTTGATTGATTGACAAAAGCAGACCAGCACCTGCAAGCAAACCAAGTGTGAATAGTTTAGATTTTTTCATAGCCATTTCCTCCACGAATTGACACTGAGAGATAGAGTTAGTTTAACCATCTTATTTATAACACTCTTAAAGAGATGAAATAAAGACCTTAACGCTCTAGTGACCTTATTTTAATAATTTACGGGGACATGATTTTAACCTCCTTTTGAGTTTATATCAATCTTTTTTATAGTCAGTATATTATTTTATCTATTTATAACTCTATTCTACTCCCCTATAAAATGAATGTCAACAAATAACATAAAAATATTGTGAAAAAATTATTTTATCGTGCTATAGCACCTTACTCGCTTCTTTGATACTCAGCTCAGCCATTTCTCCAACATTATTTTATATAACCATTAAAACTCCTCATGCCCCACCAAGTGATGCTGAAAGGCATAGACTGCTGCCTGAGTGCGGTCGCTGACCTCAAGTTTGGCAAGAATGTTGGACACATGGGTTTTGACCGTCTTGAGAGAGATAAAGAGTTCATCTGCGATGCGCTGATTTTCGTAACCCTTGGCAATCAGTTGGAGAACGTCTCGCTCACGCGCAGTCAAGTCCTCATGAAGTTCCATGTGATTGCGGTGGTATTCGACCTTCTTGCTGACCTCTTGCTCAATGGCCAGCTCCCCAGCAGCCACCTTACGGACAGCGTGGAGCAGTTCATCTGCACTAGAAGTCTTAAGCATATAGCCTTTGGCACCAGCATTCAAGACCGGCATGATTTTTTCATTGTCCAAGTAAGAGGTCACAATCAAAATCTTGGCATCAGGCCATTCTTTGAGGATGGCTAAGGTCGCATCAATCCCATTCATCTCAGGCATGACGATATCCATGACAATGACATCTGGACGCAATTCCAAGGCCAAGTCAATGCCTTGAGCCCCATTGGCCGCTTCCCCTACAACTTCCACATCATCTTGGAGGTCAAAGTAGCTTTTCAAGCCCAATCGGACCATTTCATGGTCATCTACTAGTAAAATTTTCATCTTTACTCCTTTATCATTCCTTATCGAGCAAGGGAATACGGATATCAACTGCCAGCCCTTGCTTGGGAGCTGTTAATAACTGAACCGTCCCTGCCATATCTTCGACCCGCTCCTTGATATTACGGAGTCCATAACTCAAGTCGTCAAAACTCCCCAGCTGGAAACCAATCCCATTGTCCACCACTTTCAACTGCAATTCAAAATCCGTCTGATAGAGATAGACATCCAGACAAGAAGCCTGGGCATGACGGAGGGTATTGCTGATTAACTCTTGCAGGATACGGAAGATATGCTCCTCGATTTTCTTGGGCAATTTCGTCACATTTTGCTTAAGACTAACCTTGAGATCGCTCTTGTCCTCAAGCTCTTTTAGAAGAATTTGAATCCCTTCTATCAAGCTCTTCTGTTCCAGCTCAACCGGTCGCAAGTGCAGGAGCAAGACCCGCAAATCCTTCTGGGCTGTTTCTAAAATAGCTGTGACACTCTGCAACTGGGTCTGCATCTTTTCTCTATCCAATTTCAAAGCCTGCTGGCTGACACCTGATAAAATCATGTGGGCCGCAAACAACTCCTGACTGACTGTATCGTGCAAATCCCTAGCAATCCGCTTTCGTTCTTTCTCGATGATTTCCTCTTCCTGAGCAAGACTTTGATTTTCAGCTTTTTGAAGAGCCTCTGTCAAGAGGTTAAGTTTGCCTGACAAGGACTTGAAACTGATATCCAAATCTGGGTCAGCAACCTGAACCACTTCTTTTCCTGACAACAAGCGCTTGAGATTGGCCTGCATTTTTCTTAGAGAGAGCTCTTCGACACCTCGCCAAAAAAGGACTAAGAGACAGGTCATGGACATGCTGAATACCAACAACAAAAAGACAAATTTTTCTGTTTTTTCGACATCGTGCAGAAAGATAGACCAGTCAAAATCAAGGATTTCCAACAAACTATGAGACAGAAATAAGACAAATAGGAAGGAGGTGATGGCAATAATTACATAGGCTTGTTTTTTCATCCTCTGACCACCTCAACATCCCCAATCATAGTGGTCAAGAAAATCTTGACACTCTTGTTACTCTTGAGATAATCTCTCGTTTCCTGATGATAGTGTTCATTGCGGAGGGCTCGCTTGGGCTGATTGAAAAAAGTCAAATCCCCATAGAGACAGTTAACACTGATACTGACTTCCACATCAACAGGTACAATGATTTTGGTTGTTCCTACCATCTTTCTGAGGATAATAACATTATCATGATTGGTTAGAATCACCCTCTCCAGATGAATGGTGTCTTTACCCATAAGACGAAAAAGATTGATATCATCAAATTGGCAAGTCTGGTAACTTGAAAAATGATGGAGATTCCCAAACCAACGATTTTTCTCCTTCTTAACCGTCACCACCTCTTCAAACACCAAATTTGTCTGCTCTTTTTCCTGATTCATCATCGGGTAAAGAAGAAAGAGGCTGTATATAACCGCAACAAAAATAGCTAGAATCACAAAAGGATTGAGCATGACGATGAAAAAGAAGAGAATGGTTGCCACCACTAACAGAAGATTATTACCTTCTTTACCAGTGTAATAGCGAATCAAAAGTAAAAAGAGGAATAGAATCAGCAGAAAACGTGAAAAATGCTCTGAAACCATCAAAATCAGAGCCCCCGTCAACAGACAGGCTTCGATAAATAAAAAGATTTTAAATTTTCTCATACATGTATCCTCTCCTTTCTATTTTATCACAATTCAAAAAAGTCACCTCGGTCTGAAGATGGAAAAAAGGCGGTGGTTACGCCTTTTTCATCTGATCATTTGCTTCTTTTAATTTGCCGTAAAGAAGATAGTCTACGCTTTGCAGATCTGCTATGGTGGCACAATTAAGAGCACACATAATTAAGCGTAGATCTGCTTTCCAACCTTGGACAATACCAATTACTTCTGCAACTGTGTAGCTTTCCACCAATTCCAGAACGATTCGAGACAGTCCTACAGCCTTGGCACCAAAAACTAAACACTTAATCATATCCAGCGGATTGCGAACGCCTCCACTAACCAAGAGTTGAACCTTGTCTTTCCATTCTTGGGCATTGAGAAGGGCTTGCATAGTGGACTGACCCCATTGATTAAGGTAATCACGCTGACCACTGCGACGGTTTTCGATATAAGCAAAGCTAGTTCCACCACGACCCGATAGGTCGACGGTTCGAACCCCTAGTTCATAGGCTCTTTCGATAGTCTTCACATCCATTCCAAAGCCGACTTCCTTGAGAACAATAGGAACAGGAATTTGCTTGCTGTAGTCTGCCAGATGCGATTGCCAGCTTCTGAACTTCCTTTCTCCCTCTGGCATGAGTAATTCCTGCATAACATTGACATGCACTTGCAGGAGAAGAGGATTCATCTCTTCTGCAGTCTGAAGTCCCAACTCAACAGGCTTGTCCAATCCAATATTGGTTCCTAAGAGGAGATTTGGATGGCTAGATTTGACAGAAAATGAATCATCTGTAGGATCCTTGAGGGCTGCGCTATAAGAACCCGTTACAAACAAAATCCCACAGGCTTCCGCCACTTGAGCCAGCTTTTGATTGATTTCTTTACCCTTATCGCTTCCACCCGTCATGGCATTGATATAAAAAGGAAATTCCCACTTTCGACCAGCAAATTCTGTAGACAAATCAATTTCATCTAGGTCATAAAGAGGCAAGGAACAATGAATCAACTCCACCTCATCAAAGCTATTATAGGAACTTTTCTGCTCAAGGGCATAGCGTATATGCTCGTCCTTACGATTTGTCGTCATGTCCTATCCTTTCTTGGTATAAGAGCTCAATCCCTAGATCGGCCCAACGATTTTTTAGGGTTTCAGTTGATTGCTCATCAAAACTCAAGGCAATACCACAGTCACCACCACCAGCACCGCTACTCTTGGCAACAGCCTGCAAATCTTGACTAGCTACCTTCAACTGTCTAAGCGAAGGCGTGTAAATATCTGCGCTCAAGCCTTCTAAAAGTTGACTGGCTACTGCTACTTGCTCGATAATTTTTTCTGCTTTTCCTTGCTCTAAAGCTTCTACCAAAGCAGTCACCATTGCTTTTGAGGAAGTTAAAAATTTCTGATTAATATTTTGCTTGATTTGCTGAACCATGTTACTAGAGACAGCTACTTCCTTGGTCCATCCAACTAGGAAATCACATTCTAGGGCAGGTTTCACTTGTGAGATAGAAAAACCCCAATCACGCTCCAAAACTGTCGCCAAATTTTCTTCTTCCAACCAAGAAGCCACCTTCTGGCGATCAAACGACTGGTAGAGAACCAAATCCTCTGCCACAATACAGGCAAGGTCGCCCATGGAACCATTGTCTCCTCGCTTGAGCAAGACAGCACTAGCCAGCTTAAACAAGAGATCTTGATTAACCGAAAGATCATATAGAGTAAGCAGAGCCTTGATAATCAAGACAACGACACTACCGCTAGAACCCAGACCAAACTTTTTCCCTTCTCGTTCCATTTTGCCACGGATTTCTAGAGAAAAAGGTCTTAAAGTTTGACCTCGATAAACGAGAAAATATTCCACTAGAGCAATCGTTTCTTGAATCAAGCTGTAATCAGGATTCGGCTTCAAATCCACTGCGAAATCAAACATATCTGAATAGATACGGTAGCTGTCAGAAAAAGCAATCTCAGCCCTCATATAGATGGGAATATCCTTTATCAAGGCTAACTGCCCTGGCTCTAGAATAGCATATTCACCTGCCCAATAGAGTTTTCCACAAGTTTTAACAGCAATCATCTTGGCTCAAATCCTTTGTTTTTGACACAATCAAGCGATAACGCTGACTGAAGATTTCAGATAAATGCTCCAAGTCTTTCTCTTGACAGAGGACCTTAACATTGGGACCAGCATCCATGGTAAAGTAGCAGGCTTCTCCTTGCTCACGGAGCTGACGAACAAAGTCCATGGCTTCATAAGATGCATCCGTCAGATAAGAAAAAGCTGGTGATGCTGTTTTCGTCGTAGCGTGCATAGCAAGAGCATTTTTCTCCGTTAATTCCCCAACCTTGGCAAAGTCATTTTCCTTGAGATAAACCAGCATATCCTGATAATCCTTCTCAGACTGACGCACCCAGTCGTCAAAAGTCGTCGAAGTTTCCACACAAAGTTTCATCCCATCACGACTAGAGATTGGTTTTTTCTTGTCCTCTAGCACCAACATAATCATAGCTAGTTTCAAGTCTGTCACTACCGGGTAAATCTCTCCGCTATCCTTATCCCAGGCACCTAGTGGTCCATAAAAACTCCGAGAGGACGACCCTGAGGCAAACTTAGCCTCCTGTGCTAACTGACTTCTATCCAATCCAAGCTTGAAATAAGCATTGCAAGCCTTAACCAAGGCGGACAAACCGCTAGAACTTGAGGACAAGCCCGCTGCGGTAGGCATATTGTTTTGAGTGTCAATACGAACAAAGCCCTCACCATCTGGACGATAGCGGTCAATGATTTTGCTCATCTTGGCATGCTCAGCTTCATTTTGTAACTGACCATTGATATAAAAGGCATCAGCAGTCGCATCCATCGGTAGCGACGACAAGGTCGTCTCCGTGTACATATTTTCCAAAGTCAGAGAGATACTGCTAGTAGCAGGCACCATCTCTTTCTCTTTTTTCTTTCCCCAATATTTGATAATAGCAATATTTGCGTAGGAACGTACTGTTACAGGCTCTCGATCCATGTCTGAACAGCTCCTTTCTCTTCTATTCTTTCTGCTAGTTTTTGAGCTTGAGTCAAATTGGTTGTCAAGGCGATAATACAGCCTCCTAGCCCACCACCGCTCATCTTGGCACCTAAAGCACCATGGTTAAGAGCCATTTCAACCAAAGAATCTGACTCAGGACTACTAACACCAATTTCTTTTAAATGTAAATGCGCTTGACTGAGGATTTGCCCCAATCCTTCAGCATCTTTTTGTGAAATCGCATCTTCTGCTTGCTGAGTCAATTCCCCTAAGGCATGCAAAAACGGTAGGGCATCTTTCCCCTTGCTTTGAACCACTTGGATGGCTTCACGAGTATGGCCATAAACGCCTGTATCTGCAATCACCAAATAGGCGGATAAGTTCATCTCAAGCTCTGTAAATCCTACGTTCTTGATAAAGCGAATAGGCTGGTCACTGAGACAGGTCTTAGCATCCAAGCCACTTGGATTCATATGGGCAATCATCTCAGCCCGATTGACCAAGATTTCTAGTACGTCATGAGGCAGGTCGGCCTCATAGTAGTCAAAGACCGCACGAATAGCCGCTATGCTGATAGCAGCTGACGAACCCATTCCCCGTTTTTCAGGTATAGCCGAGTCAATCTCACAGCGAATGCAGGCTTCTTTGATATCCAAATACTCCAGCGAAGCATAAACTGCCATGGACAAGGTATCCTCCTCATAGAGACGCCAAGGACTCGCTGCAGGAACTACCTTACAAGTTACCTCCACCTCCAAAAGAGGCAGGGAAATGGCAGGATAACCGTAAACGACCGCATGCTCCCCTATTAAAATTATTTTACTATGTGCCTGACCGACACCCACTTTTTTTGTCATGTTTTCCTTTTAGCTAGACGGAAAGACCGTCTCATTTTTCATACAAGTATTGATTCTTTCCTATCTATTTTATTATATTTTCACAAAAAAAGCGATTGTTTCCATTCACAATCGCCTCTTTCATTATTGAACCCACTCGCCATTATAGTTGACGTAGTAGCCATCTACAGTGGTGTTGACTGCTAAGGCACCTGAGCTGTAAGCGTAGTACCATTTGCCATTGATCTGGAACCAGCCTGTCTTCATATCTCCATTATTTGCATGTAAGTAGTACCAAGTCGAGCCTTCCTGATACCAGCCAGTTGCCATAGATCCTGATGAACGGAGATAGTACCACTTATTGCCAATTTGCTTCCAACCAGTTTGCATGATACCAGTTTCTGGATCTAGATAGTACCAAGCTGAACCATCATTTATCCAACCTGCACGTCTTTCACCACCAATATAGTTTTCTCCATTAATTTCCGTTTTAGCTAGATAATACCAATTAGACTGGTCATAAAGCCAACCTGTCTTTAAAGAATGATCTTGATCAAAGTAGTAGTATGCTAATTTAAGAACTTCGGGACCTTCCCAGCCTTCACCATGTTTTTTCCCAACGGTTAAGGAATCTTTTAGCTCTAATTGTTGCCAACCAACAAACTCTTGTAGCACTCCATTTTTGTCAAAGTAGTACCATTCTGGCATTGGGGAACCTTCTAATCTTATACCATTAGGGTAAGGACCAATTGTATATCCTTTAACTGGCATTGGAATGTATTGCCAACCAACAACCATTTCGCCATTATAATCAAAATAATAGTACTTACCATCAATCACTCGCCAGTAGGTTTCTTTGAGTTCCCCCTTCTTGTAGTAGGTTCTACCATTTTCTTGGACAAATTGCCAACCTTCTGAATCAGCATCATCCGCCAATACTGCACTTGTTGCTAGCAAACCGAAGAAAAAGACTGCTAATGCGATTTGCATCAATTTTTTTATTATTTTCATTAGACCTATCCTCCATGACTGATTATAGCAAAGACCAAACCGCATGTCAATATATAGAAAATCCCTCAAAAAAAGCAGTTACAAAACTGCAACTGCTTTTCTATTCTTGCATGGTGTAACCAACACCACGAACTGTTTTAATGTAGCTTTTTTGACCTTTTACATCAAGCTTGCTACGTAGATAACGGATATAGACATCCACGATATTTGTTTCGGTCGCACTTTCATACTTCCAGACACTTTCCAACAACTGCTCACGAGTCAGAACTTTCTTGCTCCCCATAAGAGTAGCCAAGAGGTCATACTCACGACGAGTCAGAGCAATCATTTCCTCGCCACGATAAACGGTATGATGTTCTACATCCATACGCAGATTGCGATAAGACGTTGGAACCTTCATCTGACTACAGTGTTGGTCGATGAAGTCCCTACCTCGGAAAATCGCTGAAATACGAGCCACCAAATTGTCAATAATAACCGGCTTATAGATGTAAGAAACGGCAAAGCGTTGGATTGTCTCAATCTGATCTTTCAATTCTTCGCGATGGTCCAAGACCATGATGACTGAGGCTGGCTTAGTCCGACTCAGCTTGTCTGCAAAATCCTGGGCTGTCATATCCCCCAGTTGAGCATTCAATAAAATCAAGTCATAGTCTGTCTGAAGAGCCATGGAGAGGGCTTTTGGCCCCTCCTCAACCTGATCAACTCGGTATTGCTCTTTTTGGAGTTCCAAACTTAAAAAATGAGCTAGATTTCGTTCTTTCTCAAGTAATAAAATCCGTTTCCCCATGGCAGACCTACTTATTTTTCGTCATACCAAGAGTAGTGGAATGTTCCTTCTTTGTCTTTACGTTGGTAAGTGTGGGCACCAAAATAGTCACGTTGCGCTTGGATCAAGTTAGCTGGAAGGTCAGCTGAACGGTAGCTATCAAAGTAAGTAATAGCTGCTGAGAAAGTTGGCACTGGCACACCAGCTTGAACAGCAAGAGCTACGATATCACGCACTGCTTGTTGGTACTTAGCAGTAACATCCAAGAAGTACTCATCCAAAAGAAGGTTAGCAAGGTCTGCATCACGGTTGTAAGCATCTGTAATCTTTTGCAAGAAACGAGAACGGATGATACAGCCATCACGCCAGATAGATGCAATATCTGCAAATGGCAAATTCCAGTTGTTTTCTTTAGAAGCTACACGCAATTGCGCAAAACCTTGTGCGTATGAAATGATTTTTGAGAAGTAAAGGGCTTGACGGATCTTTTCAATCAACTCAGCCTTGTCTCCTTCAAATTTGAAGGCAGCTGGTTTTGGAAGAACCTTGCTAGCATGCACACGTTCTTCTTTGTAAGTAGAGATGTAACGTGCAAATACTGACTCAGTGATGAGTGACAATGGCACACCAAGATCAAGAGATGATTGGCTAGTCCATTTACCAGTTCCCTTGTTACCTGCGGCATCAAGGATGTAGTCTACGATTGGTCCGTCTTGGCCTTCATCGTCTTTACGGCTCAAGATATCAGCTGTGATTTCAATCAAGTAGCTGTCCAATTCACCCTTGTTCCACTCAGTAAAGATTTCAGCCATGTCTTCTGCAGAAAGACCTAGCAAGTGTTGCATCAAGTCATAGCTTTCTGCGATCAATTGCATATCACCATACTCGATACCGTTGTGAACCATTTTCACATAGTGACCAGCTCCATCAGGACCGATATAAGTCACACATGGTTTGCCATCTTCTGGTGCTTTAGCTGAGATTTCTTCAAGAACATCTGCAACCAATTCGTAGGCCTCTTTTTGTCCACCAGGCATGATAGAAGGACCTTCAAGGGCACCTTTTTCACCACCAGAAACCCCAGTACCGATAAAGTTGATACCTGAGTTTGCCAATTCTTCATTACGACGGATGGTATCTTTGTAGAAAGTGTTTCCTCCGTCAATCAAGATATCACCCTTGTCAAGGTGTGGAAGAAGGGCTTGGATAGTAGCATCTGTACCAGGTCCAGCTTGAACCATGAGCATGATACGACGAGGTTTTTCGATTGAGTTTACAAAACTTTCAACGTCATAGCTTGGTACAAAGTTCTTTTCAGGATGGCATGCAATTACATCTTCAGTTTTTTCTTTACTACGGTTGTAAATAGCAACTGTGTAACCACGAGATTCAATATTAAGGGCAAGGTTACGACCCATTACGGCCATACCAACAACACCAAAGTTAGCTTTTGTCATTTGACACTCCTCTTGTTTAATTTGTTTTATTTTATCATTTTTATTTTTGAAAAGAAAGAATTTTGTAACGACTGCTTAGTAGTCCAAGTCATCCGCATGTCCAGAACCATTTCCAACAAAGTATCCTGTCTTACAGTTAAGGGTAAAGAGATAGGTTCCATCTGGCTTGTAGAGGTTGTAATAACCATTGCCGTTAACGATATTAACACGTTCAAGGATATATTGGTTACCAGTGATATAACCACGTGAACGTGAAGTCGCTAGAATTTGTTCTAAGACACCATCCGCGAAATCCCAGGCAGAATTATTGCTATCATCAATAGCAGACTGGTTATAAGAAACACGACTCGCACTTCTTTGAACAGCAACTCCTGCACTTGATACACCCATATTGACTTCACTGCGGGTACTTCTAGTTTCAGTTGAGGCAGTATTTGAACTACTTGGGCTTGTTTCACTAGCAGTATTTTCACTTGCTTGACGAGAACTTGAGCTGCTAGTTTCACTTGAACTTGAGCTTGAAGCACTTGTTTGCTGGCTCTTACCAAGGCTGATAGCCTTATCTAGAACTTTATCAAGCTCCGTATTTCCAGTTTTAATATCTGTAAATTTAGCATCCGATTTAGCTTTAGCGTTAGTATCCAAGACACCATCCACAATAGCTGGCTTCTCAAATTGAGCATTTACATCTTGAATGGCCTTGATTTGAGTTGCTAGGCTATCATACTTAGATTTTGCAAGCGTATATTCACGACTACCTTCTAGCTTATCAAGTAAGGTTTTCAGTTGACTCAGTTTATCAAACTGGCTATTCTTCAAAGCCGTTTTGTTGCTATCTGTATAGAAGGCATCATACAAATTATTGAATTCTTCCGCATCTGACTGCGTGTTTGTAGTTGATTGAGAAGTTTGGATTTCCTTGGTCGAACGAGCCACTTGACGATAAACATAATAACCAGTTCCAAGGATAAGAACCACTAATGCGGCTAGAATACCGTAAAGCACCCATTTCTTCTTACTGTTTCCATCTTCATTATCTGATACTCGAGAACGTGTGAGAGCCTCTTCCGCTCCTACCAATGGTACTTCTTCAGTCTCAAATTCTTCGACAAGAGGAGCTTCTGAAACTCGTGTTAATTCTAAATCATCAAACTGACGCAATTCATCTTCTGGAGCTGGAGAAGTTACTCCCGTTTCCTCACGAAGCTCTTGAAGCAAATTATCCAGAGTCTGAGTCTCCTCTACCTCTTCTTTTTCAACTAGATCATCCTTGCTAAACTGACGTGTTTCAAACTTATCTGCTTCAATTTCATCTTTATGTTGTTTCACATACTTGTCCAAGATAGAATCTCCAGGCAATACACCTGCTTCCACCTCTTCATTTTTTCGCATAGCTTCTCCAACTGTTAGCTCTTTGGCTTCATCAAAATCAAATTGCGCTTCTTGATGTTCTGCTTTATGACGATTCCGTCTTTTCTTACTCATGAGTTTTCCTTTCTACTTTACTTCCTGACGTTTAACACGCTGACCGAAATATTGATACAAATCAACTTTTAAGGTTCCATTGTACAACTTACGCTTCTTATCCGCTTGACTACCGTACTTGAGCTCAAAGGCTTCATCGCTAGTTAGGATAAACTTACTCCAGGTTTTCAGAGGAGCAAATACTTGACCCATCTCAGCATAAAGCTTGGTAACCCCTGCATCATCTGACAAGCGTTCACCATAAGGTGGGTTAGAGATAATCACTCCATTGATTTTATCAGAACGCAAATCCTGCACGCGCATCTGCTTAAAGGTAATATCTCCTGCAATACCTGCTGCTTGAGCATTGGCCTTAGCAATTTCCACCATACGTGCATCGATATCACAGCCCATAATATCCAGTTCAAGCTCACGATCCACTTTCTTAGCTGCTTCTGTGCGAACTTCTTGGATCAAGCGATCGCTAATCCAGTTCCATTCCTCAAAAGCAAAGGAGCGACGAAGACCAGGAGCCATCTTTCTAGCAATCATAACTGCCTCGATACAGAAAGTTCCTGAACCACAGGTCGGATCAATCAGAGGCTTGTCTGGGAACCAGTTAGAGAGTTGCAAAATGGCTGCCGCCATATTTTCCTTGATAGGAGCCCCACCCTTTTCGGTACGATAGCCACGTTTAAAGAGACTGGAGCCTGTCGTATCAATCATGACAGTTGCTATGTCTTTAAGAATAGAGACCTCAATCTTAAACTCTGGACCATTCTCCATCAAGGGAACACCTTCTGGACGGGCATAGTGTTTCTGCAATTTCTTAACAACAGCCTTCTTTGAAATAGCCTGAACACTGGGCTCATTGTGAAGTTTAGATTTAACACATTTGGCTTTCGAAATCGGAAAACGAGCCCCAAGCGGTAAATAATTTTCCCAATCTAGAGCGAAAACTCCCTGAAACAGCTCTTCAAAAGTCTTAGCTGGGAATGTTCCTACGATAATCTTGATACGGTCTGCCGCCCGAAGCCAGAGGTTGGTTTCGATAATGGCTCTCACATCTCCTTGAAAACGAACACGTCCATTTTCAACCTGACAATCGTAGCCCAACTCTCGCACTTCACGACCAACGACAGCCTCAAGACCCGCTGCAGCAGTAGCGATTAAATTAAATTCTTTTTCCATTTTCAGTCTTATAAGACCTTTCTATATGTCCACTTTAAAAAATGAGGTTGAGAAAGTTTTCTCAGCCCCAACCTATATGCAATTTTCTATAAGCCATGTTTTGTTCCAGAAGTGACTAGGACCACTTCCTTCGATAATCATCTGTCTACCACTAACAGCTTACAGCTGATAGCAGTCAGAGTACTACGTTCGTTTTCGTGTACTCCATGCCCCGACCGAAATTTGGGTTGCTAGCTTGAGGGGTTTACCGCGTTCCACTCTCTCTGTTTCCAGAAAGACTCCGTCACTGTGGCACTTTCAAGCCTACTCTGGCCTATCCAAGGACTTAGCCATTTCAACTGCCGTAACGATTTCTCGTCCCTAGGCTTATGGTTTCGCCTAGCACAAACACTACAGGCATCACAGCCTGTGCTAGCATGGACTTTCCTCATGAAAAGAAATTCTCCTCACGCGATTATCCAAAAATTGCACTTTTCAAATAAACTCTTATAAATCAGAGTTATCCAAAATTTGTTTACCAAACACTTCTTTCTCAAGACGATTTAGTCGTTTCAAAATATCAAAATTCGTCATAGAAGTTGTAGCTGTCATTTCAAGAGGTTCTGCTTGAACCGGTGCAGATTCAGGTTTGCGAGACAATTCTTCCTTCAACTCTGCAATTTCTTGACGGAGAGACTTGACTAAGGCAGCATAAGTTTCGTAGTCCTTGATGACATCGTCCAAAAATTCATCAACTTCAACCTTACTATATCCACGAACTTCACGTCCAAACTCTTGCTCAAAAATATCTTTTGCTGAAAAAATAATACTTGCCATCTCTCTCTCCATTCTCGGTTTCTAATAGTATTATTATATAAAAAAAGGCAAACAAAAATCAAGGTCAAAGCCTTACTTTTCAGAAAAATTTTCTGCTAGCTCATTTAAGTCTTCAAAGGTTAGCCTTTTTATGCGATAACCTTCCTGATTTTTCATCAAATTGTCTATAAATTTTAATTTGGTCTCATTTTCTGGGTCATAGAAAAAATAAGCTAAGTCAGTATTTTCCAGCAAAAATCGTTGGTAGTCTCGTAGTTGCCCCATATGTTCATATTTAGGATAGGCATATTTGACAAAATCGACCTGCTTAAATTGGCTAAGTTTAAGCTGATTCGCTTCATTCCAATTTTCCCCGTGTGTTTCAAAATCAAAAATGGTCGCTAGGCTAAAATCATATTCGTCTTTCATTTCATTTGCGACATCAAGCACCCAAGATTCAAATCCCAAGTTTCCTGTAAAGACCAGCCATTTAATCCCTTCTTCTGCTAAGCTTTCTAAATCACGGCGAATGGCTTTCTTTATAATTTTTAACCTGATATCTTTTTCATTAAACAAACCTAAGTCAAAATTAGAATATCCCATAATTAAAGCTGTAGTCATTTTTACACCTTTCTTTCTATTTTTATGGTATAATAGAGTGATGTTATTGTACCAATAAGGAGAAATATGGTCAACTATCCTCATAAAATTTCATCAAAAAAAAGCCAAACATCCATTTCTCAACCAAAAAATTTCGCAAATCGAGGAATGACTTTTGAAAAGATGATTAACGCTACAAACGACTACTATCTGACGCATGGTATGGCAGTTATCCATAAAAAGCCAACGCCTGTTCAGATTGTTCGAGTAGACTATCCTCAACGTAGTCGAGCCAAAATTGTAGAAGCCTACTTTAGACAAGCTTCCACAACAGATTACTCTGGCGTATATAGAGGACATTACATTGACTTTGAAGCCAAGGAAACGCGGCAAAAAAATGCTATCCCAATGAAGAACTTCCATCTTCACCAGATTCAACATATGGAACAAGTTCTAGAACAGCAGGGCATTTGCTTCGTACTACTTCATTTTTCTTCTCGACAAGAAACTTATTTGTTGCCGGCACTTGATTTGATTCGCTTTTATCATCAAGATAAGGGCCAAAAATCAATGCCACTTGGATATATTCAAGAATACGGATATTTAATAAAGCAAGGAGCTTTCCCTCAAATTCCCTATCTCGATATTATCAAAGAACGTTTACTAGGTGGTAAAACAAGATGAATAAACAAACTATTCTGCGATTCTTAAAGTATATTGGAATTACATTTCTTACCTTATTTATCGCATTATTTCTATTAGGTGGAGGTGTCTTCCTCTACTTTGTTAGCAAGGCTCCAGCCTTATCTGAAAGTAAATTAGTTGCGACAACCTCTAGCAAGATTTATGACAACAAAAACGAACTGATTGCTGACCTTGGATCTGAACGTCGCGTAAATGCCCAAGCAAATGAAATTCCTACTGACTTGGTCAAGGCCATCGTGTCTATCGAAGACCACCGTTTCTTTGATCATAGAGGTGTTGATACCATTCGTATCATGGGGGCGGCATTGAGAAACCTCCAAGGGAAAGGAGGGCTCCAAGGGGCTTCAACCTTGACTCAGCAATTGATTAAATTAACTTATTTCTCTACTTCAACTGCCGATCAAACCTTGTCACGTAAAGCCCAAGAAGCTTGGCTAGCCGTTCAATTAGAGCAAAAAGCAACCAAGCAAGAAATCCTGACCTACTACATCAACAAAGTCTACATGTCTAACGGTAACTATGGAATGCAAACCGCAGCCGAAAATTACTATGGAAAAGACTTGAAGGATTTAAGCTTGCCACAGTTAGCACTCCTAGCCGGAATGCCTCAAGCACCAAACCAATATGATCCATATTCCCATCCAGAAGCTGCTCTAGAGCGTCGTAACTTGGTACTTTCAGAAATGAAGGGACAGAAGTATATCAGTGCAGAAGATTACGAAAAAGCTATTAATACGCCTATCACTGACGGTCTTCAAAGCTTGAAGTCAGCCAATAGTTACCCAGCCTATATGGACAACTACCTCAAAGAAGTAATCGACCAAGTCGAACAAGAAACGGGCTACAACCTTCTTACCACAGGTATGGAAGTCTATACTAATGTCGACAAAGATGTTCAGCAGCGACTTTGGGATGTTTATAACACAGATGAATACGTTGCTTATCCAGATGATGAACTCCAAGTAGCTTCTACTATCATTGATGTAACAAATGGTAAAGTCATTGCTCAGTTAGGGGCACGTCACCAATCAAGTAATGTATCTTTCGGAATCAACCAAGCCGTTGAAACCAATCGTGACTGGGGTTCTTCTATGAAACCAATCACTGACTATGCTCCCGCTTTAGAATATGGAGTCTATGACTCTACTGCGTCTATTGTACATGATGTTCCTTATAACTATCCTGGAACTGATACTCCAGTCTACAACTGGGATCATGGCTACTTTGGAAACATTACAATCCAGTATGCTCTTCAACAATCACGAAATGTCACAGCCGTTGAGACTTTGAATAAGGTCGGTCTAGATAGAGCTAAAACCTTTCTTAATGGTCTTGGTATCGACTATCCAAGTATGTATTACGCAAACGCCATTTCAAGTAACACAACTGAATCCAACAAACAGTACGGTGCAAGTAGTGAAAAAATGGCTGCTGCTTATGCCGCCTTTGCTAATGGTGGTATTTACCACAAACCAATGTATATCAATAAAATCGTCTTCAGTGATGGTAGTGAAAAAGAATTTTCTGATGCTGGTACACGAGCTATGAAAGAAACTACTGCCTATATGATGACCGAAATGATGAAAACTGTTTTAGCTTACGGAACCGGACGGGGTGCTTACCTACCATGGCTTCCACAAGCAGGTAAGACAGGTACTTCTAACTATACTGATGACGAAATTGAAAAGTATATCAAGAACACTGGCTACGTAGCTCCAGATGAAATGTTTGTAGGTTATACTCGTAAGTATTCTATGGCTGTATGGACTGGTTACTCAAATCGTTTAACTCCAATCGTTGGAGATGGTTTCCTAGTTGCTGCTAAGGTTTATCGCTCAATGATATCGTATCTATCAGAAGATGACCAACCTGGAGATTGGACGATGCCAGACGGCCTGTTCCGAAATGGAGAATTCGTCTTCCAGAACAACGCAAAGAACACATGGAATAATTCAGTAACACAACAAACACAAACAGTAGAAACTCCAAGCACAACAGCTGAAAGTTCAACTACACAGGCAAGTACGACGGTTGGTCAACAACCCAATAATGCTCCAGCAACCGATCCTAATCAAGGACAAGCTGGTCAGACTGTTCAGCAAACACAACCAGTACAACCAACGCCACAAAATCCACCAGTTCAACAGCAACCACAACAGTAAGATAAAAGAAAATCCTGAGAATAAAGGCTCAGGATTTTTTCTTCAACAAAATAGGATCTATCATATCTAAAAGCGATGATCGGCACCAATTCATTTTCGATAAACCAAAAGAAGTTAGCGAACAACTAACTTCTTTTTATCTTATTTCACATGTTTTGCAAGTTCTTCTTGCGCTTTTTTATTGGATTCTGCTTTTTCTTTCATCCATTTTTCTTGAGCTTTTTGGTATTCATCTGCAGTGACTGCCTTGTCTTGAAGTTCCAAGTATTTATACAAGAGTGGCTCACTTGTACCTTTGTTTCCTGACAATGCAAACGGTATTGTAAATGGTACCATCTTAGACAAGATTGGACGCCCTGTACGAGATGTAGTTGGAATAATCAAAGCACTATCTGTCAACCAAGCTTGAGCTGCAGCGTATTTATCATATCGTTTAGCAACATCTGTAGCCTCATCACCAGCTTCAGTAACCAATTTCTCGTAGTCATATAGACCTACTTTTTTAGCAGCTACATTATCTTTCCCTGAGTCAAATCCTAAATATGTTTTAGTACTTTCTCCTACAGATGGTTTGATGATATCAAGGTAAGTTGATGGATCGGCAAAGTCTGGACCCCAACCGACATTATCTGATAAATCCCAGTCTTCTCCAGCAGCATTTTCAGCAAAATATGTAATATTGTTTACTTCATCTTTTTGTAGTTGTTGAATATCAATAATGACATTATCAGTTCCTAAAGTCGCTTCCAAGGATTGTTTCATAGATTGCACGCGCTGAACTTTTGTAGTTGCTGTTTGGTCAACAGGCATATCTAGGTGAATTGGGAATTGGACTCCTTCTGCTTGTAAGGCTGATTTAGCTTTAGCAAATTCAGCCTTGGCTTTTTCTGGATTATAGAGACCATCTTGTGCATCGGCAAGATTGACATCCTTCCATTCATCCCCATAAGTCACCAATTTTTCTTTGACCATATCGCCAAAGTTTTTCCCATCTGCTTGAACAAATGTTGGTGGAACAAAGAGATTGCGCAAGATTTTGCTTGCTCCAGTTTCTCCATTCAGCTGAGAGGCATAAGCTGTACGGTCAAAACCAAAGGCAATAGCTTGGCGGAAATCCTTGTTTAAGAGAGCTTTTTTAGTAGATGTCTTTTGTTCGTCGCTGGTCTTAGATGTGTATTTATAAGATTGGCGATCAATATTTGTACCAACTAGATACGTAACAGAGTCTTGTTGAGTATAGACAATATTGTCTTTCAGCTCTTTTTCAAGTTCTGCAAAACTTGCACTTGTTGGATAGAGACGAGCTGCTGTAAGGCTACCATCTTTAAAGTTTTCTGCTGGTTTGCTAGTATCTTGACCATCCCAGAATGACAATTTGATCTTGTCAATATGCACATTATCCTTATCCCAGTAGTTCGGATTTTTCGCAAATTCAACAGAGGATTTGGTCACAATAGATTTCAACAAATAAGGACCATTGTACAAGATACTACTTGGATCCGTAGCTTTGGCAAAATCATCCCCTTTTGAGTTCAAAAACTCTTCATTAACTGGTGCTAAGACACCCATGGTTGTTTTTGAGTTCCAAAAACTTTCAGGTTTGTTCAACGTGTATTGGACTGTTTGATCATCAAGGGCTTTAATCCCGACTTGAGAAAAATCTTTAATTTCCCCTTTTGCATAAGCATCCAGACCTTTGATTGAATCTTGTACCAAGTAAAGGGCTTCTGCTTTCTTATCTGTTGCATATTTAAGACCTGTCACAAAGTCTTGAGCCTTAACAGGAGCATACTCTTCTCCCTCAGATGTATACCACTTGGCATCCTGACGAATCTTATAAGTATAAGTCAAGCCATCCTTAGAAACTGACCAGTCTTCTGCCATTGAGGGAATAAGGTTCCCGTATTTATCATTTTCAAGCAATCCATCAATCACATTACTAGTAATGTCGGCAGTTGCTGCCTTACCAGTTGTCAAATAGTTGAGATTATCTGGATGTGTCTCGTATGTAAATGCAAAGGTCTGCTCACCTTTAGTAGCAGAACCACCCGAGCAAGCCGCTAAGACACCTGCTGCTAATAAAGTTACTCCCGCAAAAGCCAATACTTTCCTTGTTTTCATAGTCTTCTCCTTTGTTTTTTTATTCATTATAGCCCCTTTTTTGAGTCCTGTCAATACAATTTTCTGAATTTTTGAAAATTATTTTTTAAACAATAACTTCGCAAAAATATGAATAATATCAAAAACCCCTCAACTACATTACGTAGTCAAGGAATTATTGATCATATTTGTAAATAACAACTGATAACAGTTCTAGGTGTTTAATCTAACTCATTTCTTGCACACTGTAAAGCTGCTCCAATTACTTGGTGCATATCGTAATAACGATAGTGTCCTAAACGACCACCAAAGATAACATTCCCTTGCTCATCAGCCAATTTTTTATATGATTTATACAAATGATTATTACGATCATTATTTACTGGATAATAAGGCTCATCACCTTTTTCCCATGTTTTAGAATGTTCTTTAGTAATGATAGTCTTTGCTTGATTCCCAAACTCAAAATGTTTGTGTTCAATAATACGAGTATATGGAGTTTCTGCATCTGTGTAGTTCACAACTGCATTTCCTTGGTAATTTTCCATATCCAAGGTCTCATTTTCAAAACGAAGACTACGATACTCTAGTTCACCCAACTTATAGTCAAAGAATTCATCAATCATACCAGTAAAGACAATCTTAGGGAAGTCTTTCAGATATTGTTCTTTATTCGCAAAGAAATCAACATTTGTTTCTACATCAATATTTTCATGTTCCAACATTTTTTCAACTATTTGAGTGTAGCCACCTATTGGAATCCCTTGATAGGTATCATTAAAATAGTTGTTATCATAGGTCAGGCGTACTGGCAAACGGCGAATGATAAAGGCTGGAAGTTCCGTAGTTGGCTTGCCCCACTGTTTCTCTGTATAATCTTTGATTAATTTTTCGTAGATGTCTGTACCTACAAGAGAAATAGCCTGTTCTTCCAAATTTTCAGGAGTTTTGCCATTTAAAACAGCGCGTTGCTCATCAATCTTAGCCTGTGCTTCTGCTGGCGTTACAACTCCCCAAAGTTTATTGAAGGTATTCATATTAAAAGGGAGGTTATAAATCTCACCCTTATAGTTTGCAACTGGAGAGTTTGTGTAACGGTTAAACTCAGCAAACTGATTTACATAATCCCAAATCTCCTTATCAGAAGTATGGAAAATATGAGCACCATACTGGTGAACTTGAATTCCTTCCTCTTCACGAGTATAGATATTACCCGCGATATGATTCCGTTTTTCAATGACTCTCACTTTTTTTCCTTTTAGGGCTGCTTCATGGGCAAATACTGCACCAAAAAGACCAGCACCAACGACAAGATAATCGTACATAACCCCCTCCTTTTATTTTTTAACAAACTGTTGTAGCAATTGTACAAGATGGATAACTTTAATCGATGTTACAATTGTATGTTTTACATCTCAAGTCCGTACTTCTTGTCCATAGGCTTCTGTCAAAAGGACCTTGCTTTCTTGCTTAGATTTTAAACCATCATCCACACCAAATACGATATGCGAATGAATATCAATCATTTTGTCTTATTTTCCTTCCATCACATCATTGATTGCAGCCTTGACTGACTCTAAACTGCTATCACTTATCTCCATCATGTAAAGGTTGCTATCAGGCATGGCATAGGATGGCAAATCCATACGCCCTGTTCCTTTAAGATCTTGCGAATTAATCTTATACGTTCCACCACTCTCAAGTTGGGCATTGGCCATGTTCATCATGGTTTCAAGTGGCATATTGGTTTGTAAGGAATCTTGTAGTCCCTTTATAATACTGTCATAATTTTTCAAAGCTTCTGTCGAGGTTAGCTTTTGCAAAATAGCGACAATAACCTTTTGCTGATTGCGACCACGATCTCGGTCTCCATCTTCCAATGAATAACGCTCACGTACAAAGCTAAGAGCTTGCTCCGAGTCAAGATGAACATTTCCTACGGGATAGAACTTCCCATTTGTACGAGCTGTAAATTCTTGGTCATTATGAACATCAACTCCACCAAGGAGATCAATCAATTTCAAGAAAGAAGTGAAATTCAAACGAGCGTAATAGTTCAAGTCAATACCGTAGAGATTTTCCAGTGTATGAATCGAAGCATCTACTCCATAAATACCTGCATGGGTCAACTTATCTTTTTGGTTGTTGCCCCCATCTGCAATTGGAACATAGGAATCACGAGGTGTCGTTGTCAAGAGAATCTTTTTAGTTTCGCGATTTACTGTCATAATAATATTGACATCCGAACGAGAAACCGAACTGATTGGACCGTAAGTATCAATTCCGCTGATATAAATGTTGAAACTGTCACCTTTGACATCTTTTGGAGTTTCAACTGTCTTGGTTAATTCTTTGGTATAGATTTTCTTAATTTTTGAAGCATAGTCAGGATATTCTGATTCGATAATATTTTCAAAGACACTGTTTAGAATGATTGCCTTTGTATCACCGGCTAGCAAGCTCTTATAGGCAGCAAGATAGGAGCTACTTTCTTCGACTGTCAATTCCTTATTTTGACTAGCTTTCAGATTATTCATCAACTGTTGGATATTATCCTTATCCGTCCCAGTCGGTCCCATCACACTGGTTACCTGACTGATATTATCAATTGGACTATCTGCTAACACCGCAATACTCATCGAATAATTTGAGTAGTTCGATGTCGCATTTAAGCGACTGGTAAAGCCAATAAACTGACTTACAGCAAAGAGAGAAGTTCCATTAATCAAAATACCAAGTAATAATAAAATCAGCGTTAGATTTTTAGCTTTCTTAGACCGAATTAAAAAGAAGCAAAAGATGGCTAAGGCTACAATTAAGACAGCAACCACTATATTGAGATATCGGAAGGCTAGCATATTATACTTGAAAATCAAAAACAATAAAAAGACTGCTAGTAATGCATAGATAGCTAGCAATCCCCAACTAATCAATATTTTTGTTTTACCCTGACGAGCTCGCTTCGAAGATCTACTCACGATATACCTCTATTATCAATTTTTATTTCATTTTATTATATCACAAAAAAATACACTTGTGAGATAAATCCGCTTAGGTAAGGCGTTTTCATCTTCTTTCCGAAACATTCTTTTTAACTTGCAACCAATTACATCAATAAATTTACTATATAGATATTAAAACGAGGCCCCTTACGGAACCTCGCTCATCTTTATTTAACATGATTTTCTGCTTCTTTTTGAGCTTTTTCGATTGCTTTTTTGCTTTCTTGCTCCCATTTAGTCTTAGCTTCTTCAAACTGTATGGTTGTCACAGTATCTTTTTGCAGTTTCATGTACTTGTAGTTATTGCCATCACCCTTGATGCCGACCAGTGAATAGCCTCTTGTAAATGGCGTTACTTTGGTTACAGAAGCTGTTCCACCACTTGACATGGCTGACATAATCAGAGAATTGTCAATCATCCAAGCCTGTGCTTCAGCATATTTTTCATAGCGTTTGGCTACATCTTTATTTTCACTGTCTGCATCTTTGAGCATCTTGGTGTAAGTATCAAGCCCCAAGCTAGCAATCTTAGCTTTATCTTCTTGAGCATCTAAACCAAAAATCTTGAGGTAGAACCCATCCTCTGCATTGAAAGGATTAAGATAAGTTGACGGATCTTGGTAGTCACCTACCCAACCATCAAAGTTCAAATCATAGTCACGATCAGCTGGTGTTGGCGCTAAAAAGGCTACATTATTAAAATCATCCGTTGAAAGTTGTTGAACATCAATGACAATGTTATCAGCACCTAAAACTGACTCAAGGGTCTGCTTAACAGAGTTCATGCCTGTCACAGCATTTTTACTTGTCTGATCAACTGCAACATCCAAGTGAATTGGGAAAGTCACACCTTGACTTGCCAATTCTTTTTTAGCTTCTGCAAATTTTGCTTGGGCTTTTTCTTTGTTGAAATAGGCATCCTGAGCATCTGCCAAGTTAATACCTGACCATTCTGTGCCATAGTTGACCAATTTAGAAGCGACTACTTCTCCAAAAGTCTTGTCTCCAACTTGAACAAATGTAGGAGGCACTAGGGTGTTACGAAGGGTCTTGCTAGCCGCTTCTTCCCCATTTGACTGAGCAGAATAGGCTGTACGGTCCAAGGCAAAGTTAACTGCTTGGCGGAAGTTCTTGTTCAAGACAGCTGTCTCAGTTGACTTCTTCTGTTCATCTGTCGTTTTAGCAGTGTGATTGTAGGCCTTACGGTTGACGTTGAAATTGAAATACCAAGAAGTCTTGTCCTGCAAGCTATAGACGATATTATCCTTATATTTCTCCTTGGTCTTAGCAAAGTTAGAACTATTCGGATAAACCCCAGCGATAGAATAAGCTCCACTTTCAAAGTTACGGATGGTCAATTCTTGGTCTGAACCATCAAAATAAGCCAATTTTACGTGTTCAATTGATACTTTGTCATGATCATAGTAATGCGGATTCTTCACATACTCGATAGATGATTTTGATGTGAAATCTTTTAACAAATAAGGTCCGCTGTAGAGAATGCTATCTGGAGATAGGGTACCAAAATCTTTCCCTTTTGAATTTAAAAACTCTTCATTTACCGGGAAAAGAATACTGTTGGTTGTTTTTGAGTTCCAGTAAGGTTCTGGGCGTGCCAAAGTATACTCAACAGTCTGGTCGTCAATGGCCTTCACCCCAACCTTAGAGAAATCAGAATCCACTCCTGTAATATAATCATTCAAGCCCTTGATCGAGTTTTGAATCAAGTCAATGGCCTGGGATTTATTATCCACTGCGTATTTGATACCTGTCACAAAATCTTGTGCCTTGACTGGGGCATACTCTTCACCGTCAGCCGTAAACCATTTGGCATCTTTTCTCAGTTTATAGGTATAAGTCAGACCGTCGCTTGAAACAGACCAGTCCTCTGCCAAAGATGGAACTAGGTTTCCGTGGTTGTCATTTTCAAGCAAACCATCAACTAGGTTAGTAATAATAGCTGTATTATCAGCGTAGTAGTCTAATAAGTAGTTAAATGTAGTTGGGTTTCCACTAAAGGTTGATGAGTAAGTTTTTGTATCTGAACCTGATTGTCCGCAAGCAGTTAACAGCAAGGCAGCTGCAACAGTCAGACCTGCACTAAGGATACGCTTTTTTGTAGTCATCTTCTTTCTCCTTTATGTTAGTTTTTATAACATAGGTTTATTTTACCAAAATAGTGGGAATTTGTAAAGTTAATTGAATTTCTAGAATGAAAGTTTATAAACTTTAGTCATAAAAAAACAAAGGATTTCTGTCTTTCATACAGTCCTCCCTTGTTTTTATGCGATTTATCATTTAAATATCAATGAATTAACTGATAACCTAACGAAAGCAAGAATCTCATTCACGTTATTTTATGTGCTTTTCTAAATCCTTTTGATACTGAGCATTCGATTCCAGTTTTTCCTTTTGCCACTTTTTGAAGGCCGCATCATACTCTTTAGTTGTCACAATATCATTTTGAAGTTCCATTCCTTTAAAAATAAATGGATCCCCCTTAATACCGACCTGTGAATAAGCTTTGGTAAATGGAACAGTACGACTAACCATAGGAGAGCCCCCTGAAGAAGCAACTGGAATAAGAAGTGAACTATCAGTAACCCAAGCCTGTGCTTTAGCATACTTTTCGTATCGTTTATCAAGATTACTTGTCTCAGAAGCCGCATCATCCAAGAGCTTCTTGTATTCATCCAAGCCAACTTTTGCCACAACTTCAGGATCCTTGCCCTTTGTTATACCTAGATGTTTCAAGGCAGAACCCTTCTTAGCATCTAAAATATTGAGATAGGTTGCTGGATCTTGGTAATCTGGTCCCCAACCTGTTCCGTTCAAATCATAATCTTTTTGGGTTGGAACTTTAGCTTGAGAAGTAATACTTTCCTTCTCATTATCTGTCATTTGAAGAACATCTATAATCACATTCTCCGTTCCAAGCGTTTCTTCAATTGATTGTTTTAGCGAATTGGTTTGTTGAACCGCAACTACATCTGTCTGTTCTACTGGCACATCTAGATGAATCGGGAAACTCACTCCCTTAGCTTGCAATTCTGACTTCGCTTTTTCAAATGCAGACTTGGCCTTTGTTGGATTGTAAATTGTATCCTTACCATCTGTGAGAGTCACATCTTTCCACTGTTCTCCATATTTCAGTAGTTCATCCTGAGCCAACTGTCCGAAGGTCTTCCCAGCTACTTGAACGTAATTATCTGGCACTAGACTATTACGAATAATCTTATCCGCACCCTCTTCACCGTTTAATTGAGCTGTATAGGCGTGGCGATTGAAGGCAAAATTAATTGCTTGACGGAAATTTTTATTCAGCATGGCTTCTTTTGTAGAAAGCTTTTGTCCTTCATCTGTCTTGGCTGTTTTATTATATGATTGACGATTTACGTTAAAAGTAAAGTAATAACTAGTTGCTTCCTGAGGGCTATAAATAATCTGATCTCCATATTTCTCTTTGGTAGAAGCAAAACTTGAACTATTTGGGAAAAGTCTCGCTGTATTATATGCTCCTGTAGCGAAACTACGGATAAGGGATTCTTGATCTGATCCGTCATAGAATGTTAATTTTACATTATCAATCTTGACATTTTCCTTATCCCAATAGTTAGGATTTTTTTCATATTCAATCACAGATTTAGAAATCAAAGATTTCAAAAAATATGGACCATTGTAAAGAATACTTGATGGGGTTGGCGCTCCGTAATCCTTGCCTGTTGCATTCAAAAATTCTTCATTTACAGGGAGCATGGTTGCTGTTGTTACTTTAGAGTTCCAAAAACTTTCTGGTTTATTAAGGGTATATTCTACCGTATAATCATCAAGAGCTTTAACACCTACAGTTGAAAAATCATTGGTCTCACCACTAACATAAGCCTCCAAACCTTTGATTGATTTTTCAATCAAAGAAAGACCATCTGACTTAGCATCTGCTGCATGCTTCAGACCTGTAACAAAATCCTGCGCCTTAACTTCTGCATACTCCTCTCCTTCAGAAGTATACCACTTCACCCCCTTACGAAGTTTGTAAGTGTAAGTCAAACCATCGGTTGAAACAGTCCAATCCTCTGCTAAAGACGGAACAAGATTCCCATATTTATCATTCTCTAAAAGACCATCAACAACATTACCAATCACGTCAGAAGTAGAACTTTTACTCGTAACGCTATAATCCAAGGAAGACGGATCCACTGCATAAACATAAGAAAAGCTCCTCGGGGCATCTGCTTTCTTATCACTTTTACCACAAGCTGCCAAAAGAAGGGCCGCACTCAAGGTCACTCCCGCTCCTAAGAGCCACTTTTTCGATTGCATAAATAATCTCCTTCAAAATAGTATTTTCACTATTATACCCTATTTTATTATAAAAGCAAGAGCTTTTGACAGATTTTTTAGAAAATTCTAAAAAATCTATTTAAAAGAATTCTCTAAAAAACTTTTAGCAAAACCTCAAACTCTATAAGCTTGAGGTTCTCACTTTTTAGTCAGTCATTTCCACACAGAAAGCATCCCATGGAGCTAAGATTTGTTTTTCAAAGACTTCCTGAGCCACGGTGTTTTCAATCAAGACCGATTTGACGTTTCCTTCTACGGTCAAGTCTTGCTCTTCATTGGACAAGTTAGCCACAACTAAGAAATGACGGTCGCCATCTTTACGAATATAGGCAAAGACCTTGTCAGCTGTATCAAGCAATTCAAAGTCAGCTCGAATCAGCCAGCTATTCTCCTTACGGATTTGAACCAGTTTCTGATAAGTATAAAAAATAGAATCTGGATTTGCCAGCGCTTCTTGAACGTTGATTGCTTGATAGTTTGGATTCACTGCCAACCAAGGTTGACCTGTTGAGAAACCAGCATTTTTGCTCTCATCCCATTGCATAGGGGTACGGGCATTGTCACGTCCAATGACACGGATACTGTCCATGATTTCTTCCATCAGAACGCCTTTTTCAAGAGCCTCACGCGCATAGTTGAGGGATTCAATATCTTCTACTTGGTCCAGTGTTTCAAACGGATAGTTGGTCATCCCAATTTCCTCACCTTGGTAGATATAAGGAGTCCCTCTCATGAGATGAATCAAGATAGCAAAGGCTTTGGCAGATTTTTCACGGTATTCTTGGTCATTTCCCCAGATAGAGACGATACGAGGGAGGTCATGATTGTTCCAGAAGAGGGAATTCCAACCGTCCTCAACTCCTAATTCTGTCTGCCATTTGTTGAAAATCTCTTTTAACTTAGCGATATTCAGCTCTTTTTGATAGTGCCATTTAGGCTGACCTTCCTGATACTGAAGACCGATATGTTCAAACTGGAAGACCATAGACAATTCTTGTCCCTTTGGATCCGAGTAGAGCTTAGCAATCTCTGGCGTTGCTCCCCAGGTCTCTCCCACTGTCAAGAGATTCTTATCTCCAAAGGTCGCCTTATTCATTTCCTTGAGATAGGGATGGAGCATGGGACCATTATTCACTACCTTCTCGTCAGGAATTTTCCCAATCATGTCAATAACATCCATACGGAAACCACCAATCCCTTTATCAATCCAGAAGTTCATCATCTCATAAATTTTCTGACGAAGTTTTTCATTTTCCCAGTTGAGATCAGGCTGTTTCTTGCTGAAAAAGTGGAGATAGTATTGACCTGACTTTTCATCATATTCCCAAGCAGACCCGCTAAAGATAGACTCCAAATCATTGGGTTCATTCCGCCAAATATAGTAATCTCGCTCAGGGTTATCAGGATTTTCACAGGCCTCGACAAACCAAGCATGTTCATCTGAGGTATGATTGACCACCAAGTCCATGATGATACGAATATCACGTTTCTTAGCTTCTGCGATTAATTGGTTCATATCCTCCATGGTCCCAAAAATAGCTGCAATCGCTTGATAATCAGCAATATCATATCCATTATCATCCATAGGACTGTCATAAACTGGAGAAAGCCAAATCGCTGTAATTCCTAACTTGGCTAGATAGTCTAACTTACTGGTAATTCCTGGCAAATCCCCAATTCCATCTCCATTACTATCCATAAAGCTCTTAGGGTAAACTTGATAGACTACGGCATTGTGCCACCATTTTTCTTGCATCTTCTTACCTCATTATTTTCATAATCTACAGTCTATGATAGCGTTTTTCAGAATTTTGTGCAAGCGTTTGCCTAATCTTTTTACTTTCTTTTTCAACTCCATAGTTTCCTAACTTCCAATTTTTTATTATAATAGAGGTCAGAGGTAAAAAAATGAAAAAACAAGCTTTTAGTTCTGAACAATATTTGAATCTACAGCGCGATCACATTTTGGAGCGCATTAACCAATTTGACGGCAAGCTCTACTTGGAGTTTGGTGGCAAAATGTTAGAAGATTTCCACGCTGCTCGTGTTCTTCCTGGTTATGAGCCTGACAACAAAATCAAGCTCTTGCAAGAATTGAAAGAACAAGTTGAGGTTGTGATTGCCATTAACGCTAGCAACATCGAACATTCTAAAGCACGTGGTGACTTGGGCATTTCTTATGACCAAGAAGTTCTTCGCTTGATTGACAAATTCAATGAGCTGGGAATTTTTGTCGGCTCAGTGGTCATCACACAGTACGCTGGCCAACCCGCTGCAGATGCCTTCCGCAATCAACTTGAGAAAAACGGAATTGACTCTTATCTTCATTATCCAATCAAAGGATATCCAACAGATATGGATCATATCATTTCTCCAGAAGGTATGGGGAAAAACGACTACATCAAAACCAGTCGTAACTTGATCGTCGTAACCGCTCCTGGACCTGGTTCTGGAAAATTGGCAACCTGTATGTCCAATATGTACCACGACCAAATCAATGGCATCAAGTCTGGTTACGCTAAATTTGAAACCTTCCCAGTTTGGAATCTTCCCCTTCATCACCCAGTCAACTTGGCCTACGAGGCTGCTACAGCAGACCTTGATGATGTCAACATGATTGATCCTTTCCATCTCCAAACCTACGGAGCAACTACTGTCAACTACAACCGTGATATCGAAATTTTCCCAGTGCTCAAGCGCATGTTAGAACGTATCCTTGGCGAATCTCCATACGCTTCTCCGACAGACATGGGTGTCAACATGGTTGGTTTCGCTATTACAGATGATGAGGCTGCTGTCGAAGCCTCTAAACAAGAAATCATACGCCGTTACTATCAAACTGTTCTTGATTTTAAAGCCGAAAAAGTTGGCGAAGCTGCTGTCAAGAAAATCGAGTTGCTTATGAATGACCTCGGTATCACACCTGCAGACCGTAAGGTTGCTGTCGTTGCGCGTCAAAAAGCAGAAGAAACTAGCGGACCAGCCCTAGCCCTTGAATTGCCAAATGGGGAAATCGTCACAGGTAAGAACTCCGAACTCTTTGGTCCTACAGCCGCTGCTCTTATCAACGCCATCAAGAAATCAGCTGACATCGCTAAAGAAGTAAAACTAATCGAACCTGAAGTTGTTAAGCCAATCCAAGGTCTTAAAATCGATCATCTCGGCAGCCGCAATCCACGCCTGCATTCAAATGAAATCCTGATTGCACTTGCTATCACAGCTACAGAAAATCCTGATGCTGCTCGTGCTATGGAAGAACTTGGCAACCTCAAAGGAAGCGAAGCTCACTCAACCATCATCTTAACCGATGAAGACAAGAATGTCCTTCGCAAATTGGGTATCAATGTAACCTTTGACCCTTACTACCAATACGACCGCTTGTATCGTAAATAAAGATTTCAACCTCTCCACTCTCGGAGAGGTTTTCTCTCTGTCTCAGGAGCCAGCTTTGTGTTATAATGAAAGAAGAAAACTGAAAGGATTTACCATGTCAAAAGAAGTTATTGTTGAAAGTTTTGAACTTGACCACACCATTGTTAAAGCACCTTATGTTCGCTTGATCGGGGAAGAAACAGGGCCAAAGGGAGACATCATCTCCAATTATGATATTCGCTTAGTGCAACCCAATGAAGACTCTATCCCTACTGCTGGCCTTCACACTATCGAGCACCTTTTAGCCAAGCTCATCCGTACCCGCATCGACGGCATGATTGACTGTTCACCATTTGGTTGCCGCACAGGCTTCCACATGATTATGTGGGGGCGCCATACCAGCGCTGAAATTGCGGCTGTTATCAAGGATTCGCTCAAGGAAATCGCTGAGACTACTACTTGGGAAGACGTCCCTGGAACAACCATCGAATCTTGCGGCAACTACAAGGACCACAGCCTCTTTTCTGCTAAAGAATGGGCAAAACTCATCCTAGAACAAGGGATTTCAGACGATGCTTTTGAACGTCATGTCATCTAAACACAAAAAAGGAACCAGTTTTTTCAGCTGGCTCCTTCTTTTTTATGCTCATAATTTTGTCTTAGGCTTTTTCACGAATGACCAAAACACCATCTTCCATGTCAGCTTCTAGGTGTTTAGCATCAAGGTTATCCAAGTGGAAGTCTGTGACTTTGTCACGGATTTGTTGTTCAACCACACGACGGAGTGGACGAACACCCATGACTTCATCGTAGCCTTCCTCAGTCATGTATTCTTTAGCAGCTTCGCTCACTGCCAAGTCAATGTCTTTCTTAGAAAGCGTCTTGTTAACTTCAACCAACATAAGGTCTACAATCTTAGAAAGATCTTCTTTGCTCAAGTGTGAGAATTCGATGACAGCATTGAAACGGTTAAGGAATTCTGGACGGAAGTAAGGTTTCAAACGATCCATCAATTCTGGTTTGTCCGCATCTTCTGTCAAGTTAGCTTCGTAACCAAAGCCTGCGTTTGAAGTTGCGATAATCACCGTATTCTTGAAGTTGACAGTGTTACCTTGACCATCTGTCAAACGACCATCGTCCAAAACTTGAAGGAGAAGGGTGATGACTTGAGGGTCAGCCTTTTCAATTTCGTCGAGAAGGACGATTGAGTATGGATTGCGACGGACGCGTTCTGTCAAGGTATTGTTGTTGTCATCGTAACCAACATAACCTGCAGTTGTACCAATCAATTTAGATACGGCTGTGCGGTCGCTGTATTCTGACATGTCCAAACGGATGATAGCATCTTTCGTTCCGAACATATCAAGAGCCAATTGTTTAGCCAACTCAGTCTTACCAACACCAGTAGGACCTACAAAGAGGAAGCTACCGATTGGACGGTTACCTTCATCAAAACCAGCACGGTTACGACGGATAGCTTTTGCTACTGCTTCAACGGCCTTATCTTGACCAATAACTTTCGTCTGCAAACGATGACCCATATCTTTCAAACGTTCGATGTCCGTAGCCCCCATTTGAGATACTGGAATACCCGTCATACGTTCTACAGATTCAGCCACATCGTTGACACTTGCAGTCACTTTCATATCTTCTGTATGGTTTTCGATTTTCTTTTCCAATTCTGCAATGCGTGTTTTATAGTTTAGAGCTGCTTCAAAATCTTCTGCCTCAACTGCTTTTTCTTGCTTGTCTTTTTCTGCCTCAATTTCACGTTCAACAGCATGAACATCTGTTACTGGATGCTGAGCTGCCAAGTGAGCCGCCGTAACATCGACAAGGTCGATAGCCTTATCTGGCAAACTACGTTGAGGAATATACTGAACAGAATAATCCACTGCTGCTTTTAAGACTTCATCTGGCAAAATAACATTGTGGTGTTGTTGATAGAGATCACGAATTCCTTGAAGGATTTTAAAAGTATCCTCTGCTGAAGGAGCATTGACCTTAACTTCGTTGAAACGACGAGCAAGAGCCGCATTCTTCAAGATGGTGTTACGGTATTCATCTTGAGTTGTCGCTCCAATCACTGTCAATTCACCACGAGAGAGAGCTGGCTTGAGAATGTCCGCAAGCCCTTTAGAACCACTATCTCCACCAGTGCTACCAGCACCAAGGATTTGGTGAATTTCATCAAAGAAGAGAATAATATTTCCTGCTTCTTTCACTTCATTGACTAGATTTTGGACATTTTCTTCAAAGCTACCACGGTATTGAGTACCAGCCTCAAGACCTGAGATATCAATAGAAATAATTTCCTTGTTCTTAATGGCAGCTGGAACATCGCCATTCACAATGGCTTGCGCTAGGCCTTCGACAACTGCTGTCTTACCAACACCTGCGTCTCCAACCAAAACAGGATTGTTTTTGGTACGACGTGAGAGGATTTCAGATGTTTCTTGAATTTCCTTGTTTCGTCCGATAACAGGATCCAGCTTGCCCTCACGTGCTTCTGCTGTCAAGTTTCGACCTAGTTTTGCAAGGACACCGTCTTGTTTCATACCTGAAGACTGTTGTTTCATTTGTCCATCAGTTTCTGCATTTCCTGGCAATTGACCAGTTGCACGATAGTGAGCAAATTCCTCAGGTGTGACTTCACGTCCATTAATCAAGTAACGGCGATTTTCAGAACTATATCCTCGCATACCACCCATCAATTGGTTAAATAAATCATCCATGTTGTTAAAATTATTAAAGTTGTTGTTCATATTCTTTACCTCTTTTTATTTACTTAGTTATGATTACTGATATTGACTATCTTTGACCTTTATCTTAAAAAATTTAGACTAGCTAGATTGCTACTCTACGTACTATTTCTGGTTTTTCTTTTTCAAGCAGGAGTAGACTATCTTTACTTCTGAAGATTTCTAGATTAAACATAGACCCCACCTCTTTCTATTTTACTTTAAACAAGTGTTTTAGTAAGGTTTTCATTTACCTTACGTTCATAATATACTACATTAGTCAGAAAAGGTCAAGGGTTTTGACTTTAATTGACCAATATTTTTTAAACAGCAAAAACACCCTGAAATATCAGGGTGCCATTCTTACATCAAATACAAAATTGCTAGGGTCAGGAGACTTGCTAGAAGCCCCACTCCCCAAAAGAAGAAGTCAACCTTCCACTCGCTCCAAGGATTTCCTTTACCAGACAATCCTCCAAGCTCAAAATGGTGATGCACAGGCGTCATACGGAAAATACGTTTACCACCAGTCATTTTGAAATAGCCGACTTGCATCATAACCGAAGTTGTTTCAAAGACATAAATAATTCCGATAATCAAGAGAGTCCATTCTTGGTGGAGAGCCATTGAAATAGCTGCCAGCATTCCACCGAGAGCCAAACTTCCCACATCTCCCATAAAGACCTTAGCAGGCTTATGGTTAAAGACAAAGAAACCGAGCAAACCACCAATCATGGCAAGAATCACTAGAAGGATATCCATCTGACCTTGCACATAGGCAATAACGCCATAGGCAGACAAACTAATCACAACGGAAATACTAGCCAGACCGTCAATACCATCTGTCAAGTTCACTGCGTTTGAAAAACCAACTAGCCAGAAAAGAGCGAAGACAATATAGAAAATCCCTAGATGTACTTGATAACCAAAGACAGAAAGCATATCGCCACCACGCTCATAGAAAAGGTAGAAAATGACGCCACCTAGAAGCTGAAGAGCCAATTTCTGTTTGGGATTAAGGCCCTCATTGATTTTACGGAAGACCTTGAGGAAGTCATCTAAAAATCCGATTAAACCATAAAGAACCAAGATAAATAAAATCATACCAACATTATTGCTGAGTTGATTACTAAATAGGGCGAAAAAGAAAGCAACTAAAACAGAAGCAATTAAGAAAACCAAACCTCCCATTGTAGGAGTCCCAGCTTTTGCCTGGTGCTGTTTAACATCCTCATGCATCTGCTGGCCTGTAATTTGCGCCTTTCTATAAAATTGGATAAAGGCTGGAATTCCTACCAAAGTTAGTAAAAATGTCACAATTCCAGCACTGATAGAAATAAACATATTAGTCTCCTAAAGTTAATTTAATTTTTTTAATGTTTTTGATAGCTGTATTAGTCCGAACATCTTGCTTCTGAACGACGGAACCTGAACCTTCAAATTCCAACTCAATATCCAACCATTTAGCAAAGGTTTCAGCAGTCTCTTTTTTCCAGCCATACATGTCTGGAATTTCTTCTACCTTATCCGATAAAAGGAGAACTTGTTGGTTTGGTGCAAGATTGGTCCCTTCTTCTACAGAAGTCTCTTTAATCTTTGTTCCAGTACCTACAACGATTGGTTGCACAATATTTCGGCGTAAGGCTTCCGCCAAATCACCAGGTGAAATATCCTTAATGCTAGGCATTGCATAAGAAGATTCTGTCGTCACTTGATCTAAATTCTTGGCTGGAGATTGAAGATTCAGAGATTCTTTCATAGCTGAAGCTCTCTCAAGGATTGGATTAGTAAACTCCCCAAGCGGAATTCCTGAATAATGTTCAGGCTGTTGAACCGTTACATACAAGATAAAATCAGGATTTTCAGCAGGGTTCATAGCCACAACCGAGAAAATGTAGTTGGTAGAACCAACCAAGTAGCCTCCATTTTTCTCGTCAGCGATTTGAGCCGTACCAGACTTGAGGGCTACATTTTGTCCTGGAACATTGACAGTTGCTTTTCCTGTACTATGATTATACATAGTTCCATATATAGGATCCGTTCCTACCAAGACCATGTGAGTACGAGTTTGGCTAGCTGCATCTTTCGAAACGGGATTTCCTACGATTTCTTTTTGAGATCTACGAACGGTTTGATCATTTGGATCATACAAGGCCGTAATAAATTTAGGCTCCAACATAACCCCATCATTGGCAATGGCTGTAAAAGCACGTAGCATCTGGGTCTGCGTTACAGAAATCCCCTGACCAAATGCACTCATGGCAATATTAACAATATTATCTGCAGGCAATTGACCTGAATACTCATCAGTCAGACCAAAACGCGTCGGAACCCCAAACTTAAAGCGGTTTAGATAATCCAACCAAGTAGCATCTCCCATTTTTTGTTCAAGTAGACTCATTCCAACATTACTGGAGTGAGCGAAACCTTGTAAGAAAGTCATCATCCCACCAGTCGTCAAACCATCATTAACATCCCAATCTCGAATTGTCGCATCCGCTATTTTTAATTCACTACTATTGAAGTATTCTCCACCTGGGAAGGTATTGTTATCAATAGAAGCTGCTAGCGTCATGACCTTCAGGGCTGATCCTGGTTCGTAATTACTTTGATAAAGAATATCACGCCAAACAAAGTCTTTGGTGATACCATCCTTAGTATCTGCATTAAAGGTAGGTCGTTGGGTGGTAGCAAGGATTTCACCGGTCTTTGCACTGACCAAGGTCGCGGTCATATACTTACCTTTTACTTTTTCCAGAAAGGCATCCATCTGAGTTTCCATGAAAGATTGGAGCGGGCTAGACAATGTTGTATAAACATCCTTGCCATCTACAGTCTGCTGCGCTACCTGTTCTGTACCGGGTACGATATTTCCTACACGGTCTTTTTCATAGGTAATAATACCGTCTGTCCCAGCAAGAATGGTATTTAACGAACTCTCCAGACCAAAAGTTCCTAATAAACTCTTACTGCCGTCCTCATTTTCATGAAGTTGGGCTAACCCAATAAAACTAGAAGCAAATTGTCCATTTGGGTAGCTTCTGTTAGGGCTAGTTGTAAAGTCTATTCCTTCCACACTAGCATCTTTCAAATCTTTTTTAATAGCCATCATATTGGCATAGGTAATCCCATTTCCTTTTGCACCAAAGGAAACCTGGGTCAGATTTGGTTGAGCCAATTGCTCTTTCACATAAGCTTCATCCATGTCTAAATACTTATGGAAGACTTCAGCTACCTTATTAAACTGCGAATCCTCTACATAAAGAATTTTTCCAGTTGCTGACTTGTATTTTTTATCAATAACAGCATACACGTTATAAGAGGTCGCATCTTCAGCGATAGGCACTCCATTTCGGTCATAGATAGTCCCACGTTTGGCAGGAACTGTTCGGGTTGTTTGGTGAACCTTTTTAGCCTCTTTTACCAAGTCAGTACCAAATATATTACCTTTTGCGATAATATAAGCAAAATTGGCCAAAAAGAGGCCGAAAAGGGCAACAGCTACAAAGCTGAGGTACTTACCAACTATCCTACGGTTTTTTGCTGGAGATTTACGATTTTTTATCGCAAATCGGGTTATTTTTTCTGTCCATTTCATATCTTACTCCGCTGTTCGGATATTTTCATTATTCAATTTCAAATCTTTTTTATCTGCAATCTCTTTCAAGCGCTCTGAACGAATCAATTCATTCACTTCCTGCTTAGCATCATCGAGCTCTGTCTTCTTTTCCTCTATCTGCGCATTGATTTTTGTTAAATCACTTTGCACTTGCAAGAGTCGTGTCTGCATAAAGATAATGCTCACTGCTAAAACGAGTGCCGTAAAAGCGATGGAAAGATAAAAAGCCTTCTCCACACGTGAGAATTTTTTTATACGATTCTGCAAGAATTGACTGGTTGTTTCTTTCTTATCTACCATTTTTTCCTCTTACTTGTGAATTTTTCTGGCCACGCGCAACTTGGCTGAGTGCGAGCGGTTATTGGCTTCTAACTCCTCTGCACTTGGCAAGATTGGCTTACGGGATACCAATTCCATCTTGGGCTTGAGATCATCTGGAATGAAAGGTAAACCTTTGGGAACTTCAACCGTTGAAGCCTCCTTGAACAATTGCTTGGTCAAGCGGTCTTCTAAGGAATGAAAGGTAATCACTGAGATTCTACCATCTAGAGCCAACATCTCCATAGCCTGCTGAATGGACTCATCTGCTGCTCCCAGTTCATCATTGACTTCAATTCGAATAGCCTGGAAAATCTGCTTGGCAGGATGCCCCTTCTTCTTGAGTTCCTTGGCAGGCTTAGCCGACTTGATAATCTCTGCCAACTCAGTCGTTGTCTCGATTGGCTTGACTTCACGTGCTTGTTCGATCTTACGCGCAATCTGTTTAGAGAATTTATCCTCACCATACTTGAAGAAAATACGAACCAAGTCATGATAGTCATAGTGGTTCACCACTTCATAGGCTGTCAGACTAGCTTCCTGATTCATCCGCATGTCCAGCGGCGCATCCTTTTTATAAGAAAAACCACGCTCACGCTGGTCCAGCTGAGGACTAGACACTCCCAAGTCATAACAAATTCCATCAATTTCCTGAACACCAGCTTCGCGCAAACGTGCCTGTAAATGACGGAAGTTATCCTTGATAAAGGTTACCATCCCTTTTTCGATATAGGGTGCCAAGCGTTCTTGCGCATTATCAATGGCATTCTGATCCTGGTCAAAGGCATAGAGATGGCCTTTTTCACTTAATTTACTTAATAAATATTCGCTATGGCCTGCTCCACCCAAAGTCGCATCAACGTAGATACCGTCAGGCTTTACGTCGAGCATATCAATCGTTTCGTGGAGTAAGACCGTTACATGATGAAATTCTTTTGTCATATCTTATCTATTTTACCACAAATCCGACCAGCTTGCACTAGTCAGACAAATAGGCCAAATGTAAGTAAGATTTCTTTAAGAAATATGTCAAATATGCTTGACATTCACTCTATAGAAGAATATAATATAGTCAAATATATGCGAGACAAATCAGAAAGGAGAACAGATGAATCGTGTGAAAGAATTTCGCAAAGAACTGGGCATTTCCCAGCTCGAGCTCGCCAAGGATATTGGTGTCTCGAGACAGACTATCAACATGATTGAAAACGACAAGTACAACCCAACTCTGGAACTCTGTCTCAATCTCGCCCGCAGCCTCCAAACTGACCTCAACAGTCTCTTTTGGGAGGATGATTTTTAAAAAGGAGCCAACACATGAAAAAAGAAACCTTCACTGAAAAACTGATCAAGCGCACATACGGTATTTCTGATCCACTTGACGAATACAAACGACGCGAGGCAGACCGTATAGGTAACCAAGTCTTTATCTTCCTCTTTTATCTGATGATTTTTGGCAATCTTATTCCTCTCGTTCTAGCCTATAAATATCCTCAACTAGTAGCTCTAGTCTATCCTCCTCTGATTTTGGCAATCGCCCTCATCGCTGCTGGCTATGTCACCTATCAAATGCAAAAAACAGGGATTACAACTATTGAACCAGATAGGTTGAGCGAGAAAGAAAGTAAGCAACTACACTACCCTGGTCTGAAAGCCGGTTTATTCTTTGGTCTATGGATGTTTTTTATAACGCCTCTTCTCCATATACTCATAGGTGACAGTCAGGACTATTTTCAGTCTCTTCTCACTATAAGAAATGCTTTATCAAGCATTCTAGGTTCTGTCTTCTTCGGAGCAAGCATACAGTTTCTCATCTCCCGTCGCATTGCAAAAGCCAAGGAAGATCAGGATGATTAGGAGGTACCTATGAAATCACTAGTAACTTTACTATTCAGTCATATTTTTGTCAGCATCTTTATTACCTTCGTCCTGGTTTCTGGACATATTACGCGTCCTTTCTTGATCATTTTCCTTTTATTTCTTCCTTTGCTGAACAAGGGACAAATACTTCAGAAAATCCAATCCAAAAAAATACGCCTTCTAAACGTATCTCTCTGTTTTATTCTCGTATCCTTCCCACAACTTTTAAGGAGTCCTGCAGATTGGAGATATCTAGTATTTCTAACAACCTGTATCATTTTTAGCTTGATTTACTTCTATACTTTCTATCAACTCGTTAAAGAAGTCAATCAAAAACCACTCATTTAGGAGGTTACTAGCATGAAAAAAGAAGACTTAACAACTCGCCTACTTCGAAATTTCTTTCATATCCAAGGGCCTTTTGATGAATGCCGTCAAGAGGTTATCTACAAGGCTTGCGCCCGTTCCATGATCCAAATCTTTTACTCTTCCTTCATTCTCTTCCTATTCTATATTTTGTTCGGAAGCTTTATAGAAATTGTTCGAAATGTTATGCCCTACATCTATTTTGGACTCATTTTGTTCATGAGTATAAAAGCTCAAAAAGCCGTCCAAGAGCTTCATCTTGAAAAGGATGACAAATCAGAAATCATTCTCAAAACCTACAGCAAAGCCCAAATCAAATTCCGAAGCTGGATTGTGTTTATCGGTATTCAGATTGGCTTCTTTACCTTACTCATCTTTCATAAAGTCTTCGTTCAGCAGATGTCCCTTTCAGATTTTGTGAAATTGCTCTTGCAATTCGATAAAAGTGGTCCTTTCCTGATGTATGGCCTCATTATCGGTAGCATTTTTGGAACCCTGACCTACGGATTTCTATCACTACAGGAGGAGAAAACTCCTAAAAATACCAAACAGAAGGAGAAAAGCAAGCAATGACTTCACTATACGATTTTTCAGTCTTGAACCAAGACAATCAAGAAACTCCACTAGAGACCTATCGTGGTAAGGTTCTCTTGGTTGTCAACACTGCTACTGGATGTGGTTTAACGCCCCAGTACCAAGGACTTCAAGAACTCTATGATCGCTATCAAGAACAAGGTTTTGAGATTTTAGACTTCCCTTGCAATCAGTTTATGGGACAAGCACCAGGCAGCGCAGAGGAAATCAACAGCTTCTGTAACCTACATTATCAGACCACCTTCCCACGTTTTGCCAAGATAAAGGTCAACGGTAAGGAAGCAGATCCCCTCTATGTTTGGTTGAAAGAACAAAAATCTGGCCCACTGGGAAAACGAGTCGAATGGAATTTCGCTAAGTTTCTCATCGGTCGTGATGGTCAGGTCTTTGAACGCTTCTCTTCAAAAACAGACCCAAAACAAATTGAAGAGGCCATACAAAACCTACTATAATTTCACAATCTCACTATTATTAGTTCTCCTTTAGCCTAAGAATAGTGGGATTTTTTGATGGGCTTTGACTTGAATAGGAAAACACCCCATGATATGAACCATGAAGTGTTGTAAAAATGATACATTCATAGCAGACAAGGCACTACTGACTGCTATTCTTGACTCCTGAGTATGTATAGGTCCTATTTCTGGGACACGCTTTTTCCGTTACCACCCTGAAATAAAAGCTATGCTCTCGCCCATCCTTGGCATTTTCCTTATTTAAGACAAAGTAGTTTTTCTGATTCATCGCCATGGTTCGTAGGATGTCATCAATCAAGAAAGTCAAGGGTACGTTCATGGCAGAGTATTTTTGAAAATCCTCTTCAAAACGAATATAAGAATCTGAAAAATAATCCATCTGCAGTTTATTTTCATACAACTCTTTTCTAGTCATACACTCCCTCCTCCCACAGTCGAATTTCTAGGATATCTGCAAGCTCTATCAGCCTATAACCATCGCTTGTTCTAATAGATAATGATTTAGAGGATAACTCTCTCACCTTACCGATGATAGTGCCTTTCTGCTTCTTTTCTTTAACCACAAAACTTCCCTTCAGTTGGCCAACATAAAGCTGGGAAAGCAAGTGTAACCTCTCAACCGAGTTCAAATCTGTCGAAAAATCAACCCGATTTTTTTCTTCACTGAGCGAACTGGTATGTTCTGAGAGGTAAAACCCCATCCACTTCTGCATACCTGGATCTTGATAATCTCGCGCGGATTGAAAGGGTAAATAAGAACGATCAATCATTTTAATCCATCTAATCCTCCAGCAGAATGGCCCCCAATCAGCTTGCTTCTAGCAAGACTCCTAGAGGCCTCTTCTAGTGCATTGGCTTTTAAGAGAGAAGTAAAACCAAATTCTTCCCGAATAGAGTCAATAGCCGTCTGGAGCCTTTCTTCTTTTTCTAACTTGTCAACATCATCAAAGAGGGAAATCAAGCCGAAGGACTCGTCTACAAATCCTGAATAGTTTACTCCGACACTTCTGATCGCTCCTGAAGTGTATTTATTATGAAATAACTTCAAAACGTGGTCTGTTAAAACAGCTGTATTATTTGTAGGTTCCACCTTCATTTGTGTGTGAATAGAGGGCCTGACTTCCTGTTTAGAGAAACCGACATAGATAGAGACAAGGGTTGTTTTCTTGCCAGATCTCCTCAATCTAATAGCCACCTGCTCCGCCATTTCTCGAAGAATAATTTCGATATCTCGTAGCTTCACGTAGTCTCTCGGCAAGATTTGAGAATTCCCCAATCCCTTGGATTTGGCTTTATAGGGCTTATGAACATTGCTCTCATCAATTCCGTTAGCATGAAACCACAAACGCAGACCAGCCTGACCCAGAGCTTTCTTTAGCTGGTCGGGATTGCTGGTTGCCAATTCCTTGATGGAAAAAATCCCCAGAGCATGCAAGCGTTTCTCCATCCGCCTGCCAATCCCCCAAAAATCCGTCATCTTGGTAATGGACCAGACCTTCTCTTCCACATCCTGGTAAGACCAGTTGGCCCTCATGGTCGGAGTGTGCTTAGCCTCATTATCCAGAGCCAACTTGGCCAGTAAGGGATTGGCATTTGACATGCCCACTGTAGCATAGATCCCTGTCTGCCTCCAAATATCCCTCTGAATACGAGCAGAAAGCATATCCAGCTTATTTTTGCGAGAGAGAATCTTATCTGGGATGAAATAGTTGAGCGAACTAGTCAGGTCAATAAAGCCCTCATCGATAGAGTAAGGATAAATATCATCTGGACTGCCATAGTTTTGAAAGATTCGCTGAATTTCCATATTGACTGCAATGTACTCATCCATACTGGGTGGGACAATCAAGGTCACTTGAGCCCAATCTTCGATGTAGCGAACATAGTCTGAATCAGTAGGTAGCCCTTGCTTTCGAGCATTGTAGTAGGAAAATTTTCGCGTTTTGATATCAAAAGGCAAATCATAGGCCCGACCAACATTTGACTTGCCAAAAATCTTCTTAAACATGGGAGAGGAGGCTAGGATAAGACCAGTTGAATTATCCGCGCGACTCATGACACAAAGCGAGGTTTTCAGCGGATGCAAGCCCCTTTTCACACACTCAACACTGGCATAAAAGGATTTCATATCGATAAAGGCAATGTCACTTTTGGGCTCTCTGGAATAATCAAAGTAGCCCATTGGCTATCCCTCCATCGGCACAAAGTTCCCAACGATAATCCCCACAATCCTAGGATCTTCCTCATAGGAGAGGAAAATATCCTTGTATTTAGGATTGATAGATACCAGACGCAATCCATTCTCCTCTCGATAGACCCGTTTGATATAGGTCTGGTTGTTGCAAACCACTGCATAAACCGCTCCATCATAGTCAAATCCTGTCTCTCGAATCAGAGCTACTGAACCATTTTGGTATTTAGGTTCCATGGAGTCCCCAGACACCCATGACGCAAAATCATGAGCCAACTCCTCATTAAAGTAAACCGTATCAAAATTCTGATCATCGTAGACCGAAGCCCCAATCCCTGCTGACATGCGTTCATAAACACGGTACTCGTAGAGGCGCTCTGGCATAGCTGTCACTTTCTGGGCTTGCTCCTCTTGAGATAGGTTGCGAGCATAGAGAACAACCTTCTCCTGGCCTTGCTTAGAGAGGCTATGGTAGAGACGGACAATCTCGATCTGAGTAAAATATCCTTTTGGTACTTTTAAAATATTCTCTAGCTGGGCTACCTTCTCCTTAGACGGTTCTTTGATTCCACGTTCCCAAGCTGAGTAAGCTTGGAAACTAATCCCAAGTTGCTCTGCAATTTCCTTCTGTGTCAGTTTTAACTCTTTCCTCCGAGCCTTTAATTTTTCTGGCTGATACATACTTCACCTCCTATTATGATGCTTTAATGGACATTATCTCCCTTAGAAAGACTAATCGATGCTTGAAGTCATATTTTTAAAATTCAACCAATATGGTTTAGTTTTATTATATAAAAAAAGTGGACGGTTGTCTACTAGGAATATCATAAACATCATGAGTTTTATACTCAATGAAAATCAAAGAGCAAACTAGGAAACTAGCCGCAGGCTGTACTTGAGTACGGCAAGGCGACGTTGACGCGGTTTGAATTTGATTTTCGAAGAGTATTAATCAAACTAAAAGGACTTAGCCCTGTACCATACAGAACTAAATCCTTTGAATAAATAATTGATCTAACTTTTAAAATTCCTACAGAAATTCCAGTTTTTCTCTATTTGATACCAGACATTAGTTTTTCAATACGTGGAACGTAGAAGAATAAGATAATACTGAATACAATCGTAATGCCTCCAACAATTCCATAGTAAGCGACTTCAGTCTCGCTTGTATAAAATTTTACAATTTGAGCATTGATAGCTTGGGCAGCAGCATTACTCAAGAACCAGATAGACATCATTTGTGCTTGGAAGGATTTTGGTGCTAGCTTAGTAGTGACTGATAGACCAATAGGCGAAATCAACATTTCCCCCACAATCACAATAGCCCAACTCATAATCAACCAGAAAGGACTGACCTTAACATCTACCCCAAAGAGCATCCCTGGTAACATCATCCACAAGAAGGATAGACCTGCCGCAAATAAACCGTAAGCAAATTTCTTAGAAGAGGACGGTTGATTTTTACCCATTTTCCCCCACAACCACGCAAAAATCGGAACATAAATCATAATGAAAAGTGGATTGATACTTTGGAAAAAGCTAGATGGGAAATGAATCTGATTTCCAAATACATTAAAGTAAAGTCGAGTCTGATCATCCGCAAATAGAGCAAGAACAACAGAACCCTGCTCCTCAATAGACCAGAAGAGTACTCCAGCGATAAATAGAGGAATGTAGGCAAATACTCGAGATCTCTCAGTGGCAGTTATTTTCTGACTAGATAAAATTTTGAAGAAATAGTAGATTGGAATGATTACCGCAATTATTGTAAAGATATTAACAATCATATCCACGTTAAACTGGTGAGTAAAGACTAAACCTAGAACCACCAGAACAACCATGACAAGTGTAATCAGCAAGCGTTTAATCAAGATCTGCTGCTCCTTCTGTGAAAGTGGATCAGTGGGGTAAAGACTTGATTCAGGCAGGTATTTCTTCCCATCTAAAACATATTTCACAAGACCAAAGAACATCCCAATGGCAGCTAATGAGAAACCTAGATGGAAATTGACTTCCTGACCTAGATAACCCACTAGATAAGGGGCAACGAAGGCACCTAAGTTAATACCAAAGACAAAGATACTAAATCCTGCATCCCGTCTATCATCCTCTTTCTCATAAATTCCCCCAACCATATCTGAGATATTAGGTTTTAAAAATCCAGTACCAAAAATAATCAAAGCAATAGAAAGATAGAGAGCCACTTGTCCAAAAGGTGTTGCCAAAGCAATATGCCCTAGCATAATCAAAATCCCACCGTAAAAGACGGTCTTACGGCTTCCTAAAATACGGTCACTGACAAAACCACCTACAACCGAGGATAAAAATACCAGCGAGCCATAAATCGCCATAACCGATGCAGCTGTGGTCTTATCCATCCCCAACCCACCATCTTGCACACTATAGTACATATAGTAAAGTAGGATAGCTCGCATCCCATAGTAAGAAAAGCGCTCCCACATCTCTGTAAAGAAGAGGGTGGACAAGCCCATAGGATGTCCAAAAAATGTTTTCTGTTTTTCCATATATATTCTCCTTTAACGATATAATAATTCATTTTACAGAATTTTCAAACAAATGTCAAACAAATCCTGTTTATTTTAGAAAATTTTCTGAAAAATCTACCGTCTCAGACTAACTTCCACTTCGGTCAGGCAAGTGGAAGTTACTTTGAAAAATTACCTTTTAAAATTTGCTCTTATTTAGTTAAAAAGAGGCTGGGCAAAAAGTCTTTAAAATCATAAAAACATCCCTATGCCAAACTTGTAATTACTAAAATACAAGTCAATAAGCGTAGAGATGTAAAACTATTACACATTAAAAAATAAATAATTAGTAATTAAAGAATAGAAATTGTGTACGAAATATCTCAATTAGTTTTGGATAGTAAATATTATTTCCAATAAACGGCCTCTCAATTCCTTATCCTGATGATGCAAGATGTTCATTAACTCATGAGAATTTTTAGCATTGATGAATTCATTTAACAATCGATCTTTTAATTCATATGGAAGAGAAGCCGTCTTTAGTAGCCTAAAAACTTCGTCATTTAGAGATGTCCTTTTATTATCTTTACATTCAAATCTAGCTGTAGTATTCTTATTTGGCAATTCAATGATAGATACATTCGTTCCTTTAAAATGAATTCTATGCCTTCTATTGCTTGGAAGGATACTAGAATCTCCTTGTAATGTTAACTCTACCATCCCCATTTCCCAGTCGATTGATAATCTTGTTTTATATCTTTGACCATTTTGATCTTCAATCATTTCAAAAGAATGTTGTTTGCCTGGGAATACATACCAATCTACAACTTCAGGTAACTCAACACCCATATCTATCTCAGAACCAACCAAGGGAATGATTGCACCACTTTTTGCAAACACAGGAATAGTAGAAATGTCTCTATAAACACTTAAGTTCACACCACCTGTATATTTTTTTTCTGAAAAGAAGTCATACCATTCACCTTCAGGGAACCATACATCTACTTTTGCAGATTGGAATGCCAAATCCATCTTTTCTACAATGGGAGCCACCATCAATTCTGTTCCAAAAAAGTATTGGTTTGGAACATTATAGCTCTCATCATTCTCCGGATAGAAATAGTACATTGGGCTGATTAATGGGGCGCCTTCCTCATGTGTCTTTACATTCATGGTGTATAGATATGGAATCATCTGATGTCTCAAACGAAGGTAATTCTTCATAATCTTAGATGTTGTTTCTGAAAAAAACCAAGGTTCTTTACTATTGAAGGGACTTCTAGAACTATGTAATCGAGTAATCGGACTAAAAACACCAAACTGTAGCCATCTAGTTTGTAGCTCTTCGTCATAATCCCCCAGCATGTGCCCACCGATATCATGGCTCCACCAACTATAACCGATATTTGATGCTGTCGCTGTAAAATAAGGTTGAAATCTTAACGAATCCCAACTAATAATAGTGTCCCCTGAAAAACCAACAGGGTAGCGGTGACTACCAGGACCTGCATACCTTGATAAAATCAAGCCACCTTCTGAATTTTTACAACTATCCTGATAATGATAATGGTTTAAAAGCCATAGTGGATCTAACATGCCTTGTGTCCCTTGTTGCCAGTCAATCCACCAAAAATCTACTCCTTGCTTTTCTAGCTTATAATGAACATCTTTAAAGTAGGCTTCCCTAAAAGAGGAATTAAAAAAATCAAAAATAGCAGGTTCTTCTAGTTCTACATTTAACCCCAATCGTTTTGCGACTTGAGGATAAGCTTCTTCGTAAGCCCGTATACCATCAGCAGGATGGACATTTAAGGAGAGTTTTAACTTTCTATCATGGAGTTGTTGCAATAACCGTTCTGGATCGGGTATTAAGTTTCTATTCCAACTATATCCTGTCCAGCCACTTCCAAAACGGGATGGAATGTCAGTTATATGCCAATCCATATCTAACACACCGATAGATAATGGAATTTTCTCTGCTTTAAATCTGTCTATTAAATTCAAATATTCATCTGACGTATAAGGCCAATACCTACTCCACCAATTACCTAAAGCATATCTTGGCAACAATGGTGTTGAACCAGTCAAATGGTAAAAATCTCTGATTGCTCCTCTATAATCATGCCCATAGGCAAAGAAATACAGGTCAATTTGATTTTCTCTCTCAAGATAACCAGACTGTTCATCCCAAATAAATCCTTGAGAATCATCCAGTAAGGCAATACCATTTCGACTAATAATTCCATCTTCTAATGGGATGGCTCCATCTGCCTTATCCAGAGTCCGAGCTGTTCCTTTTAACGTTTCAATCGATTCACCAAAATACCAGCGACTACCATATACGGCAAAATTTCCTTTTAATTCTATAAATAAATTTTCGGCGTTAAATTCTCCTTTATTAAAGTGCAAATGAAAATAGTCCGTCATAATATCTAGTACGTTTGATGTCTCGATATAATCTAACGAAACTTGGCCAAAATCTCTATTATAGATAAGTTGTGTCGTTCTATCCTCAAAACTTCCAGTTTTAGAGTATTCTAACCTTACTAACTTGTCTGTTAATACAGAGATTCGATAAAACTCTCCTTTAAAAATTTTCAATTTGTTTCCCTCCTTTTATTAAATCTCTTTACTTTATCAAACATTTTATTCGTTACCATTACATTCATCAATCCACAAAAAGCAAAGCCTCCAAATGTAAATACGTAAATAGCTGTTAAAACTCGTTCTGGACTACTAAAACTCATATACAGTACAGAAATATTAAATAAAACCAAAATGATAGCTTGCATTGGATTTAAAATACAAATTAATACGCTATTTACAATACTATTTTTTAGATTATCTTTAAATAGACCAATATAAGGAAAAACAACACTCATAAAAAGTATTATAACAAATAAAAAGGGCAACACTAACAATAAACTATACTCTGAAAATAAACTTGAATAGCCCCAAAGACAATAGTTCACATATAAAAGTAATTCTATTAGGAGGATAAACAACCAAATAAAAGTTGATTGTTTTAAATTTTGTCTAAAGATCCGAAAATAATGATAAGCAATATCGGTATCTTTACCTTTTAAAATACGATACCACATTGTCGTAAGAGAAGTTAGTGATGCCCCAATTGTAACTATTGGAATACAACTAACAATAAATAGAGTATTTAAAATAATTAAATCTGTAAGAAAAGTTAAAATTCTAACCACTTTTCCATCTAATGAAAATAATTTTTGCATAATATATTCTCCATAAAATCAATCGTCTTAACTCTATATTTTAGAATGTCAGTTGCACAAAAATATTACCTAAATTATTTAAAAAACATTTCCAAATTTCTTTAAAAATTAGAATAAAGGAAGCGAGATAATTTGATGTTATCAGTCTCGCTTCCTGTAATTAGCTAGTCCCTTGTTTATACAACCAAGAGTTCATATAAAGTATTACTCTTTTACTTCTTTTTGGTAACGATTATATGCTTCCTGTTGAATCTTCATAAATTCGTCCACTCCCATATTCTTAAGAGTTTCTTTGTATGAGTCCCATTCTTTTTCTATGCCACCTTCAACTACCCATTTAGATGCTTGTTGTTTGACATAAGATTCAATACTCACATAGATTGATGATAATTTGTTAAGCTCTTCTTGTGAATAAATCACATTAGGGTAAGCTGGCAACGCAAATTGTTTCAAATCTTGGTCCATCTTCAATTTCAATCCATCACCTTGTGTTTGATCGATTTCTACGCGACTATTGATATCATCGCTTACGTATTTAGGTCCAAAATCTCGAAGTGAATGAATCCATGCATACTCATCGGCTGATTTACCATCTTTAGGAGGTAATACTTTAAACTTATCACCATTCTTTTCAGTAGCTATTCCAAATGATCCATAGAAATTCTGAATACTTGCTTCATCTGTATATAATTTATCCAACCATTTCAATAATTTAGCAGGATTTTTGCTCTTATTTGTAATCAAAATTTCATTGCGGCCATAGTTGTAATGATCTGGGTCAGAAAAGACATATTGTTTTCCATCCATACCTTTTAAAGCAGGTAGAGCAATATATTCACTTGAATGTAAGCCAAACGTTGCATCTGCTGTCCAACCACTAGAAACACCTACTCTAGATACTCCCTTATCCATACGTTTCGCTACACTCATAGAGGTATCTTCTGTAAAGATTTCCGGATCAATCAAACCTTTTTTATAAGATTCGTGCATTGCTGCAATCCCTTGTTTATAACTTTCTTCTGTGCGAAGGTAGACTGGTTTTCCATCTTTTACAGACATTTCATACGTATTATCTGCACCTAAACGATTATTGAACGGTAGAATATATGAGAATGTTGGATCAAAGTTTCCTGCTCCGAATGGAATTTCATCAGAAGCGTCTCCATTTCCGTTCGCATCTTTATCCTTAAATTCTTGTAGTACTTTTACTAAATCATCATAAGTTTCTGGAACCTTTAACCCTAAATTATCTAGCCACTTTTTATTAATAAATAGCTGATTAGCTACTGTAGGACGCATTGGTAATTTTTTAGGCAGACTGTAGATATGACCATCTGGTGAAGTAATCATAGCTTTAATCTTAGGTTCTTTCTCCATAGCCTTAGTTAAATTAGGCATGTTTTCCTTGATTAAATCTTCCAATGGAATAAACAAAGATTGGTTCTGAGCAATTTCTGAATCTGTAAAAGCATTTGAACCTAAAAATGCATCTGGTAAATCTCCGCTAGCAACCAACACAGATTTCTTATCTGACCAATCTGCTGCCACAAGTGTATCCCATTTAACATCAATACCCGCTTCCTTGGCAGAATCTGTTAGAAAACCTTTATGATAATCTTCTCCCCAGTCAGACCAACGAACAGTTGTGATTTTATAAGAATCTTCTCCAGACTTATCGTCCTTATTCGCATTATTGGAATTTGCACAGGCTGTTAAGCCAGCAAGTGTAACTGTTCCTAAGAACAAATATGTAAATGATTTATGTTTCATGTTTTTCTCCTATTCTTTCAACGCGCCAATCATTACGCCTTGATTAAAATATTTTTGAACAAAGGGATACAACAACATAATCGGAGCAGTTGAAATAACAATTGCTGCATATTTCATCATATCTGCCTTGATACGAAGATCTGATGCCACTTCTCCTGTTGCTTGCGATTGTAACATTTGGTTACTAATTAGTAAACGTCGTAAAATTAATTGCAATGGTTGTAAATTTTCATTCGTTAAATAAATTAAAGCATTAAACCACGAATTCCAAATACCAACTGCAGTCCAAAGTCCAATAACTGCTATAATAGCTTTTGATAAAGGAACGACTATCTTAATAAAATAACGAATTGTACCACATCCATCAATTTGTGCAGCCTCCCACATTCCGTCTGGAATACTATTATTAAAGAAAGTTCTAGCAACAATAATATTGTATGATGAAACTGCAAAAGGTATTACCATTACCCAAAATGTATCAATCAAGCCTACATTCTTTACTGTTAAGTAGGTAGGAATCAAGCCACCTGATACGAACATAGGAATAATGTATAGAATGCTCATCCACTTTCTACCAACTAATTCTTTTCTAGATAAAGCATAACCAGCTGGAATATTGACTACTAAAGCAACTAAGGTACCAACAACAGTATATAAAATGGTATTTAGATAGCTACGCAAAAATAAAGGTTGTTGAATAAGACGTAAATATCCATCTAATTTCCATTCTCTAGGAATAAACCATACCTTCCCATTTGCAACATCTGAAGGATTGCTAAAAGATGCAATCACTACAAACCATAACGGATAAACAATTAACAGGATAAGGAAAATTGCTAAACCATAGGTAACTATATCAAATAATAATTCAGAGTTTGTTTTTCTTGATTTATGAAACCATTTCACCTTGAGCACTCCTTCCTTTAAAAAAGACCCGTTCTAGTATATCTTTTCGAGAACCAGTTAACAGATAACAAAATTATTAGATTGACTACGGTGTTAAATAACCCTATAGCTGTCGAATAACTATACTGAAAGTTCACCATACCAACTTTATAAACATAGGTCGAAATTATCTCACTTCCTGCTAAATTAAGTGGATTCTGTAGTAGTAACACTTTCTCAAAACCTACACTTAATAAACTACCTGCTCTTAATATTAGTAAAATCATAGCAGTTGGCAAAAGTAATGGTAATTCTATATGCCTAATTTTTTGTAATCTAGAGGCACCATCCATAGTTGCAGCCTCATAATATGTAGGATCAATTGCAGAAAGCGCTGCTAGATAAATAATACTATCCCAACCAATATGTTGCCATACATCACTCCAAACATAAACACCTGCAAAATTACTAGGTTTTGATAAAAAATCTGGAATAGTGATTCCAACAGACTTAAATACATTCGCTAACAAACCACTGGTAGGAGATAAAAATAAGATGATCATCCCACACATAACCATTGTAGAGATAAAATGAGGTAAGTAAGTTGTCACTTGAAATATTTTTCTAAATTTCCCAACTCTTAACTGATTACTAATGATAGCTAGTATAATAGGTAAGGGGAATCCTACTACAATACTATAAAGTGAAATTTTTAATGTATTGAACATAGTTGTCCCGAATTGGAATGATGAGAAAAATTGAGTAAAGTACTTAAATCCTACCCACTGACTAGCAAAGATACCATTGGCTGGTGAATAGTCTTTAAATGCAATAATTAGTCCCAACATGGGAATATAGGAAAATAAAATTAATAGCAATATTGAAGGAAAAAGTAATATATATAACGGAATACTATGCTTTAATTTTATTTTATGAAGTTGAGATGCTACTTTCATGTTTTTCCTCCCATCTGATTTTCTACGATTATTTTACACCATATAGAATTCCCTTAATAGAACTTTTTGGACTAGGTTTATCAATTTTTCAGTTTTTTAATTTTAAAAACTATTACTTTTCCGACATCTTGATAAAACATATCTGTTTTGTTACATGATATCGTATTTTCAAAGTGCTATAATTTTAAGAGGAGAATAGTATATGAAATTAAATCACGACTTATCAAAAAAACATTCCATTCATTTTTTCTTTAAACTCCTACTTGTACTACTATTGATAAATATTTTAATCAATATTGCTATGAGTAACATAACCAGAAATTTTATTAAAAACCAAAATATAGTACACCTACGTAGTTCAATTGAAATTTATGCTGATTCTGTTAATGAGAAATTGCATTCTGTAGAACGCTTTATGTACTCAACAATAACGCATAATGAATCTTTAGAGAAATTAAATCATGTACAAACGTTTCTTGAGTATCAAGAAAATCTTAAAAAAGTTCAAACTAGCTTTACAGAGTTTGAATATCAAAATGAAACTCATATGACATTCTTATTAGAAACCGATAGTACTGATCATTTTATAAATGTCTCCAATCTTTATATTCCATATGAAGATTATCTACTGTTAAAATCAAATCTAAAATCATTGCGTAGTGATATAAGTGACCGTAAATGGAAAAATGTAACTACTAAAAACAGCGAATACTTAGTTAAATCTGTTCATTACGAAGGAAAAATCATTTATGCCGTCATATCTTCAGAAGATATCCTAAAACCTCTCAATAAACTTAATATTGGTAATAATGGCAAACTCTCCCTAAAAGAGCCTAACAATATACCGTCCGCTAATTACCTAATTCATGCCCAAAATGAAAAAACGCATTTACCCTTCGATATTTATGTTTTAGTCGATTATGCCGAAGTCTTTAGAAATATCACACTCTTAGAAGTATTTTTATCAGCCGTTCCTATCATTATCACAATTTTATCAATCATCATTATCCTGTATATTCGTCAGTGGATGATTAAACCTATAACAAGACTCACTGAACGGCTCTCTCAATTTGGGGGCTCCATCCCCCCTTCTGAATTTTTTATATCTGAAGGTATACTAGAAATTGATAAGGCAAATGATAAACTTAATAAAGTAATATTTGACATGCAAGAATTAAAAATACGGGAATACCATTCACAACTAGAACTTAAGAAGATAGAACTTAATTATCTTAAGAACCAAATTCGTCCGCATTTCTACTTAAATATGTTATCAATGATTCATAGTATGCTTCAAACAAAAAACTATAAGGAAATTGAAGAGTTAACTATCCTAACTTCAAATTATCTCCGTCATTTATTTATGGCTAATCAAGATTTTTCAGAACTTAAAGATGAAGTTCAGCATATTAGAGATTATTTAGAAATACAACGAATTCGATATGGAAATAGCATCTACTTTTCACTAGACTACAATGATGACCTACAAAATACTCTTGTTCCATCGTTACTGTTACAAACATTTATTGAAAACACAATCAAACACGGTTTTTCATTTCAGGATTTATTTACAATTTTGCTATCGATAAAAAAAGTAAAAACTGAGAACTCAGATTATATTCAGATTTGTATCGAGGATAATGGTCCAGGTTTCTCTGAAGAAATTTTATCAAAACTAAATCAGAAACAGTCTCTAATAACAGAAGATGGACATCATATCGGGATCACAAACACCATCGAACGTTTAAATCTTCTCTATCCCAACGACTATACTATTACATTTAAAAATAATGAAGAAGGTGGGGCTAAAATTCTTTTACTCATTCCATACAAGATTATAGACGGAGGTTATAATGAACATCTTATTAGTTGATGACGATCGTTTTATCATTGAAGCTTTACGAGAGAAAATAAATTGGGATAAACTACACATTGACATTGTTTATGTTGCCTATAGCCTCTCTCAAGCTCAAAATATTATTAGAGAGCATCCTATTGATCTCATGATAAGCGATATAGAAATGCCTCAAGGCAGCGGCCTCGAACTCTTATCTTGGATTAGAAATGAAAAATATGATATAAAAACAATTTTTTTAACTAATTACGCCGACTTCAACTATGCTCAAAAAGCAATTGAATTGCAAAGCTTCGAATACTATCTAAAACCCATTAACTTTGAAAAATTAGAATTTATTATTCAAAAAGCCATTAGTAAAATTGAGAATCATAACTTAAATGGAAAAAATGATTCGCTTTTACAAATAGAAGATAATTTCTGGTATGATTACCTTAGAAAACCTCAAATTTCTCGCATTGATGAACTAGAAAACATAGCGAGCAAACAAGATTTTATTCTTAAAAAACACCAGTATTTTTTCCTTGCAGTTTTAACAATTAATCTTAATGAAGAAGATTATTCAGCAGAAACTCCATCATGGACTTCTCAACTAAAAAGAGAACTTCAAAGAATTTCACAACCTTCTTATAAGCTGATAAGTCTATTCAAAATGGAAAGCCAGGTTGATCAATATGTTTGTCTCTTTAGAGTAGACTCATCCAAACGTAGTGACAAATTGGCATATGAGATTCATTCTCAAATTTCTAATAACTTTAGTAAATACTCAAACATTATATATAAGAGTTGCCATAAAATATCCGATGTTTTATTTCATACCAAAGAACTCTACACTTATAATGAACAATATGTTTCTTATTGGAATACTATTACATGTGTTCCACATAGTTTTCCAACTTCTTTCAAAACAGAAACTCTTTCAATTGCGTTTTTAGATAGCTTAAGCGAATATGAATTAAGAGAAAAAATTAATTCACTCGTCTATAATTCTCAAATCCCTACTTTCACGCTACAACAAATTTTACTAGATTGGACTCAACAAATAGGAATATATCTAGATCAAAATGGAATTTCAGCACATAAATTATTCCAAAATAGCACTCATGATTTCTTATTCCAACGACGCTTTCATTCAATTGAATCATTTCAGGATTACTTTGATTATTACTGGTCACATGCTAAGAAATTTGCAACAAACATTGAAAACCAGAAAAATAGTATTCAACGCATCGTCGAATACATAGATCATCACTACTATGAAGATATAAATCGTTCTATATTAGCAGATATGGTTTATCTCAGTGCAGATCATTTAGCTAGAATTTTTAAAAAAGAAACTGGAGAAACTCTTGTTAAATATATAACGGATAAGCGCATTAATGCTGCTAAATCTCTCCTATCTCAAACAAATATCTCGATATCACAAGTATCCTGTCAAGTAGGGTATGATAATTATTCTTACTTTACTAAAATTTTTAAACAAAGGACTGGACTTTCTCCTGGAGATTACCGTAAAACATATCAAAATAAAGTGTAAGCAATCTAAATCATTGAAATGATAAGTAAAATTCAAGGTCTATAGTAATTTTTGAAATTCTACAGTTTTTCCAAAGATATGTTAAATGATAATTTTTTAGATTATCATTTAACTTATCTTTCAGTCCAACATAGCTTCAAAAATTTCTTTAAAATTGTTGATAAGGCAACTTCTTAAAAAGTCAGTTTGAAAAGAAAACCCAGTAAATATTTCTAGGATAATAGGATAAAACGTATACTATCAAGCTTTTACAGAACTGCACCCCAAAAGTTAGACAGAAAAAATCTAACTTTTGGGGTGCAGTTCTAAGAACCTTGGTAATATGCGTTTTATTATGGAAACATTTCCCATTTTCTCTATTTCTAATGACTTACTTCAGCTTCTTACCTCTTGGAAAGAGCAACAAAAATATGAACTAGCAAAGTTTGGCATCATCAGTAATCCAGAACAATTTGTTTTTACATATATCGACACAAAAGGAAACATCAACAAGCCTTTACATGCTGACTATCTAAATAATAAAATGAAAAATATCAGAAAGCGATATAAAGAACTAGCACATGTTGTACCTCATAAACTGCAACATACAGGAGCGACACTTGCAAAACAAGCAGGACTCTCACTCGAAGCTATTTCAGAAGCTTTAACTCACAGTGATAAAGAAGTAACTAAGACTTATGTCAACACAAAAGATACTGTAAATCAGACAGTTGGAGATATTGCATTTCGTAGTCTAAAAAATGATGGAGTGAATTTTAGGGTAACTCTTGATTTTTAGACAAAAAAAGACATCCAAGAGTAAATTCTTGAATGTCTGTAAACGTTGATATAATCGTATTGATTAATGTTTTGAGGCAACTGACTTCGTCAGGTTGCAGCCACATTTGTAAACGACTAAAGTCGCAACAACTGTGTCAATTGCACCAATTTAGTAAGAAAGTAAAAAAAGAACACCCCGAAAGGTGCTCTTTGTAAGTATAGTAATTCTCTCGAATTAACGTTTACTAAATTGTGATGCTTTACGAGCTTTCTTAAGACCTGGTTTTTTCTACATCATGATATTTATGGTAAATTATCACTAAAATCAAGTACTTTCGAGAGATAAATCCTCAATTTTTACATATATAACCCTTTTAAAAATTAAGAAGTTATCAAAGGGTTATCACTTTTTAGTTTTCGGAGCTTATGTAGTTTGAGAAAAAAATACAATAAAATTAATAATACAACATCCCCTAACAATTACTGACCGTTAGGGGATATTTCTATTCACCGAATATATTTTACATTCTTGTATTCATTAACTTCGTCAAAAATCATTCTTCGTCTTCTTTTTTACTTAAAATGAAGAAGCCTAATCCAAAAAGAATTGAACTTGTTGCTACAGATAAGAGTCCTAAACTATTTGCCGTACCAGTTTTCGGCAAGGTTGTTTGAGTTTCTTTCTGTTTCACTTCATCTTTTTCTGGTTGAGCATGTGTTTCATTTGTAGAAACATGAGGAGCATCTGGAGTCTGTTCAGGTTTCACATTATCATTTGTTTGAGTTACTCCTGAAGAGGCAACTTTTCTAAAGATATGTGTAACTACTTCTCCATTTTCATCTACTTCAGTTCTTACAAATTCATAACCTTCGATTTCACCATGTTCAAATGCTTCATTTTCCTCACCTAATACTTTAGGAGTTTTCGCATCTGCTGGTTTCAACTCATCACCGTTTTCATCAACCCATTTAGTAATAATCAGTTTAACTTTTGGTAATTGAGCTGGTTCTGGAAGTTCACCGTTCATACCAATGTTTCCATTATAATCTGAGAACTCATGAGTTGGTGCATCCGGTGCGTTTACACCTCCTGTGAAGTCTGGTGCTTCTGGTTGTGTTTCTGGTGTGCCGTTAGCATTTATTTGACGGACAGTCAGCTTCACTTGTACTTCTTCACTTGTTCCATCTGGATAGTGGACAACGACTGTTCCATCTACTTTTCCTGGTGTTGTTACCGATGTGTTCGGTGGTGTGTTGTCTTTCCATGTGAAGGTTGTTCCACTTGGTAAGCCTGCTACATTGCCGATGCTATTTCTTGCTTCTGGCACTGTTCCGTTATCCACTGTTTGTTCTTTGGCTTCTGGTTTGTACGTGTCTGCTTGTCCTTTGACATTGACTTTCACTGGAACTTCTTCGCTTGTGCCATCTGGGTAAC